>CAJCIF010000389.1 GCA_903970355.1 Actinomycetota bacterium | reverse complement strand
AGGTGATGATGATCTGGCGAGCATCTTTTTCCTTATTCACAGATATTGTCCCGCCATTCATACAGGCAAGTTCTCCTCTGCTTTAGGCTGTCCGAGTGTCTGCAGAAACTTCAGGTAGCGTTTTTGTTTAGCCTTCTGCTTGCTTCTTCGAATGAGCCAGACTATGAGAAGTCCAGCAAAGGCAAGCCCGTAATTGAAATATTCAAAAGCCATTTGATAGAAATTAGTCAATTGACTGCGATCGCCAAATGGCATTTTCTCGTTACCAACAAGAGCTCGCAACGTCCGCGCATAGTGTCCCCGTCCACGAATGGTGAGCAGATCGCGATCGCCAACAGACCAGTCGATAGTGTTCTCGATAAAGTCAACCGGCTTTAGATACTGGGAGCCAAGGGATTGTGTAGCAAGAAACAACATTTTGTCTGTGATAAATGTTGTCGAACCGAAAAGTATTATCCGTGCTGTATCAGTTGAAGCATCCAGTTTGCTTGTTGCTACCTGATCGCCTGATGTTTTGACCGGTGCCGGTTTGTCCTTGAAGAATGATTCGAACTTTCCTTCCGTAATGACTGCTAACAAATTACTGTCGCGGTCTTTGCCTGGATAGAATCCCGTATTTTTGTCATGAGCAAAATTTGGTTCCAGCTTGTCGCTGCTCGACGTCCAGGATTCCGCTGAACTTTTCAACAAGTTAATGACGTTATGTTGTTTTGACTTCTCCTTATCAACGGTGATCGGGGAAGCCCAGCTCATCATAATTTGATCGATACCTGCATTGAGGTGATTTGCAGAATCCATGCCGTCCTGGCGCACATCAACGAAGTACGGGTACGGCATCATCTTCGTTTCATCAACAAAGAAGCCACCAAGATTGCGACGGACCGGAATCGGAAGAGCAAAATTGTGTGGGTCAAGCACCATCGTATCTTCGACTTTCAAGCCATAAGATGCGAGCAAATCTTTCAATCCTGATTCGACCTTCTTGCAGCTCAACTCCTTATTTGTGCCTACATCGAATGGAGATGTGCATATTATTACCGTGCCGCCCCTCATCAAATATTGATCGATTGCGAAAAGTGCCTTATCGGTTAGATTTAGCGGGGCAATCAAAAGCAACACGTCAATCTCTATCGGCACGTATCCGTTGGAAAGGAATACTGGTTGGAGCGTATATGAGTCCTTCAGCTTGAGGGTGAGGATTGCCTCATTTGGAAAGGTGCCGCTTTGCGCATACGCGTTCATTGACTCGGGGGTAGAACTTATACCGATTGTTTTTAAGAAGCCTTTAGTGAATCGGCGCAAGCTTGATCGTACGGTTCGTTCAAATGATTGTGGATTGACTGCATCTTGAAGAGAAATTGGCACAAACTGACTGCCATCTGAAAGAGCCATGTAGAACCAGAATTTATTGGAATCGACAAGCCCTGCCACCATCGGTTTGAATCCATGCTCAGATTCGATCTGCTTAGCTACTTTGCCATCGTCTGCATCGGGATCGATAATTTCCGTCGTAAATTTTCCCTGTGAGTCTTTCTCTAAACTTTTCAGGCTCGGCTGCAGTTGCTCTTTCAGCCTGATCAGAGGTTCCGGAAGTTTAGTATCCGGAGAAAAATAACCGATAAATTTGACTGGCTTTTCTGCACCAGCAAATGGATTGTCATTGCTTTGATAGCTGAAGAGAACCTTCTTAATGGCTCGTGTTATGTCGTATTCCGGGTTGCGCAGATCAACATCGAGTTGGCGCTCTCCGTGTTGCTTTACTTCAAGTATGTCCTTATAGCTCATTTTTTCGAACTGATCGCCATACTTTACTAGAACGTCGAAGTACGAGTTAGTAAGGGCAGTTTGATATTTATTGGCTGTCTGGAAAGTAGCAGGTTTAATGCCATATTTTTCGCCTGCCTCTTTTTCGATTTCTGGATTTTCAACGGGATCCAGAAACTCCACGCGGACCTTGCCGCCACTTGCAACGGCGTATTCTTTCATCAAATCTTTCAAGCGCGGCACGATAGGCGCAAGATAAGGATGTGTCTTTTTGCTGAAATAACCTCTCAACAAAAGTGGTTCCTTAAGCTGACTTATGTAAGCCTTCGTGGCAGGCGAAATGCTGTAAAGATGCCCTTGGGTAAGATCTACCCGCAAGTGAGTAAGTGGCTGAAGCCAGAAGTTTGCAGCAATGAAGTTTGCGATCGCAAGTGCAGTGATCGTTAACCAGGCCACATGCCGTGAATTAGATCGATTTCCTGCCCAGCGCAGTTCTTCAACCGACAAAACATTTAAAGCTAGGAATGTCGCTGAAATACTTAGGTAGAAGTAAAAATCACCAAGATCTATAACACCGCGAGCAATTGATTCAAAACGCGAACTAAAGCTCAATAGTCTGAGATTGTCTGCAACATCATTGCCAAATATGCCCGCGACCGTTTCGCTGCCGATCAAAAGAAAAACGCTACAAATGAGTACTGAAACAAGCAGGCTAACAATCTGGTTATCCGACTTCGTGCTGACATAAAGACCAATGGCAGCATAAGCACTAGCCAGACACAAAGCACCGAAGTAGCCACCAAACACGGGGCCCCAATCCAATGGGCCAAGGAATGAAACAGTGATCGGAATCGGCAAAGTCAGTGCCAGTGCAATAACAACAAGAGCAAGGCAGCCAACGAATTTTCCAAGCACTAGTTCGAGATTGGAGGCGGAAATGGTCAAGAGATATTCAACCGTTCCTGCTCGTCTCTCCTCACTCCACATCCTCATAGTTAATGCAGGCACAAGAAATATCAAAAGAACAGGCATCCAATCAAAGAGCGTTCGCACATCTGCAATGTTGCGAGCAAAAAACGGGTCTACCCAGAAGAAAATAAAGTGCGTAACTAAGAGAAATACGCCCAGAAAAACGAAGGCTGATAGGGAGGAGAAGAAAGCTCCAAGCTCCTTCCGCGCAATTTCCATGATGTTGGCAAAACTAATCTTCATAGAGAGCCGGTTCCCCTTCCTCTGCTTTCTCGATGTCACCTTTGCCGTTTTTGGTAGGCTTGGTTCCCAATGTTATTTCGCCGAATATCGTTTCTAAGTCTCGCACAACGGGATGAATGGCATAAATGCCGGCACCATTTTCCACGAGCAAACGCGTTACGATCGGCACCGCATCCGACGCCTGCAGCTTGTTTGGTTTAAGAATATAGCAATGTTGTTCGTCGCTCTTCTTGTAACTGATTACTTTGCAATCACCACCATTGGCAAGCAAGCTCTCCAAGTTCTTCATTTCCTTATTGAACACGACATAAATTCTGTCTGCAGATTGCAGTTCCTTCAAGTTGGCATCCATCGCCACTTTACCTGCATTAATTATGATCACTCTGCTGCAAACAGCCTGAACTTCTTGCATGATATGGGTCGAAATAACGATGGTGGCAGTTTCAGCCAGCTCGCGTATAAGCGAGCGCATTTCTAAAATTTGAGAAGGATCAAGACCATTTGTAGGCTCATCAAGAATGAGAAGGCGTGGTTCATTTAAAACTGCCTGAGCAACACCAAGTCTTTGTCTGAAGCCGCGCGATAATTGATTTATGGATTTCTGGGCAACACTAGCCAACTTGGTTTTCTCAATAGCAAAACCAATGCGCTGCCATTTTTTGTCTTCTGGAACACCGCGCAAACTTGCTGCATATTCCAGATATTCCAGCACAGACATCTCCGGATAGAGCGGGCAGTTTTCCGGCAAATAACCAAGCAGCTTTTGGACGGTTGCCCGTTCTGTAACCGTATCATGCCCTTCGACCGTAACTTCGCCGGAACTTGGCTCCAGAAAGCCCGTTATCATTTTCATGATTGTCGTTTTACCGGCACCGTTGTGCCCGAGTAAGCCAACAATTTCTCGCGGTCCAATTTCGAAAGAGACCTTGTCTACAGCGAGAGCATCGCCGTAAAGACGCGTGAGGGCATTCGCCTTTATCATGCGATGCTCCTTTCTCTTACCTCTACAGACCCAAGAAATCTGGGCCGCTGCCCTGGGAAGCTGCATTGACCCGGAGGTTGATTTCCGGACAGACAACTTCGCAAGTACGGCACTGAATGCAATTCTCAAGCGACATGCCGTGTTTGTGCAATCCGTTCACGATATCGATACGGTGCACTTCGGCTGTGCAGTCGGAAACGCAAGGAGTGGTCTTACCTAATCCTTCGTACTTTGAAATGCACGTCACGCAAACTTCCGCATTGAATTCATCAATATGGAGATTGCCTTCGTGATACTTCGGTCCGGCATAAAACACGGCATCAGGTCTGGAATAGATTGTCGCCTTGTCGAAGTGCGTTTCCTCATATTTCGGCGCTACAAAATCAGGCACGATGTGTTTGCAATCCGCCAGATATTTAATTGGTCCAATATCCGTTTTACCGAAGATCAAACTGAGTGAACGTACTCCGTCTTTAGAAGCACCGACAGGATGTTTGAATCCTATTTTGAGCGCACCAACAAACGGATTTGTTTTGTCTACACTGCGGGCAATATCGGGCAGGTACTCGCCGAGAAGCCTCGGATTTTCCATGAAGGCCCACCGGAAATAACGATCTGCATAAAGCTCTTGAATGACAAAACTGTGATTCAAGCGCTGTTGGTAAGCACCGAGAACTTCTTCGCTCAAATCTTCTTTAACAAGTGCATCATGCAACACTTCGGCAGCAACGTAACCACATTCCATGGCTCGGTCTATGCCGGCTAATGTTTTGACGTTGAGTACACCAAGGGCATCACCCAAAAGCATAGCCCCAGGTACGGCAAATTTTTTGGGCAGGCTGTAATAGCCACCCTCAGGCAACACCGCTGCTCCATATTTCAAAAGCTTTCCGCCTGTAATCATCTCTTGAATCCAGGGGTGCTTTTTATACTCCTGCAACTTGTGTTGAGGATTCATATTTGGATCTTTGCTGTCCAAGCTAACAACTAAACCAATCGTAAGCTTGTTGTCTTTCATACCGTAGACAAAGCCACCACCAAAGGTTCCTTCCAGGAGAGGATAGCCAAGCGTGTGCCAGACCTTGCCGCTGTAATCAGCTTTGCAATGCCAAACTTCTTTGACGCCAACAGACCAAATTTGAGGACAATCACGAAGTTTGAACTCTTCAATTACATCTCGAGAAATGAATCCCTTGTCGCCGAAGCAGGACATTTTTGCGTATACATAATCATCTTCTGATTTCGCTTCCTCAGAAACACGTACGCCTGCCACTCGTCCGTCTTCAATTACCACTCCGTGAGCAGCAAAACCCGTGAACATATCCACGGTTACGTTTGGAACATCTTTGGCCTTTTCTTGAACTTGATTGGCCATCCATGCCGTTGCATAGCTGAGCGTCATGACAAGATAGCCGGTCTTGTCGAAAGAACTGGGATACATAAATTTCGGCATATCCCATTTCTTTTCCAGACCGAGAACGGAAAAATTGCTGTCATTGCAAACAGCTTCTATGGGAAATCCGAGATCTTTGTAATTGGGCCAAACTTTTTCAAGAATGTGCGGATTGGAAACAGCTCCGCTCAACACATGCTGACCGAACTCTTTGCTTTTTTCCAAAAGAGCGATCGAAAAGGTTTTACCGCTTTGTTTTGCTAGCTCGAGAAAATGATAGGCAAGTACGAGGTTGGAGGGACTGCCGCCAACTAATAGAAGATCATACTCAATGCGTGCTGACAACGGCTTCCACCTCTCGCTCTGGTTTTCCTAGTTTGAATTGCCTGATCATTTCCGGAATTATCTGATAGATATCACCGACGATACCATGATGGGCAAACTTGAATATTGGCGCATCAATATCTTTGTTGATGGCAATTATCAAACCAGATTTTGACATTCCGACGCGGTGTTGGATAGCTCCTGAAATGCCACATGCAATGTAGAGTTTTGGTCTAACAGTTTTTCCAGTTTGACCAACTTGATGCTGATAAGGAATCCAGCCAAGATCGACAACCTTGCGTGATGCACCTACTGCGCTGTGTTCAAAGCAAGCAGCAAGATCACGGATTAAGTTGAATCCCTCTGGGCTTCCAAGTCCATATCCACCAGATACAATCACTTCCGCTTCGGTAAGCTTCACACCCTTCGAAATTTCTCTGATGGTTTCAGCCACTATCAGTCTGTAATCTTCGGGTTGCAAGTTGACCGGTATCGGAATGATTTTGCCCTGGCGGTCGGGATCTGGCTTAAGCGGAATCATGACGCCTGGTCTGGTTGTTGCCATTTGCGGATTTTTCCACGGTCCTAAGATACGTGCTTTCAAACTCTCGCCAAAACTTGGACGAATTGCGTACAGACAGTTTGGATAAAGACCAATCTTTGTAGGATCAACTTTGCTCTTGTGTTCGTACGGCCCGATATCTAGCTCCGTGCAATCGGCCGTCAATCCGGTATCGAAATGCGCTGCTATACGTGGTGCAAGATCTCTACCTGTTGTTGTAGATCCAAGCAAAGTAGTGTGCGGTGGCTCAGGCAAAGATTCTAGAAAATCGCATACGACGCGTCTGAATGTCAAAGTTCGATAGTCTTTGAGATCCGGATGATCTGCAACATACACAGTGTCTGCGCCATATTCGATCATCTTCGCAGGCAAATCACCCAAGTTGGTGCCCATAATCAAACACAACAAATTGCGTTCCATTTTGTCGGCAAGAATTCGGCCGGCTCCAAGCAACTCCGCAGTAACAGGCTGCAATTCACCTTGAATCTGCTCGGCGACGACGAGCACATCACCCTTCGGACTAAATCCAGCTACAACTTCACTTTCAGCCATGCCACTACCTAAACAGCCAGGAACTCACAGACGTTGGTTTTCTTCATTACTTCCGCAACGAGATTTTCCGGCGAACTTCCCTCATGCATCGAACAGTTTCCACCAATGTCACCTACCTTTTCAGTCCAGGCAACAATTGTAGGAGAACCTTTCAGTCCAGTTCGATCAGGATCGGCGCCGATCAAATCTAGATCGATTGTTTTGATGTATTTTTTGAGCTCTTCCGGGTTTCTCTGCAGTTGCTGAACTCGCCATGCTCCCCGGAACGATTTGTACTCAAGCGGGTGATAGGAGTTAGCCACGGTAATGAGGATCGGCATTTCTGTGATTACTTTCTGCGTGCCGCCTTCGATGATGCGACGGGCATGCACCTTGCCATCTTCGATGGAAAAGTCTTCGCAATAAGTAATTTGTGGCAGGCCGAGTCTTTCTGCAAGTTGTGGACCTACCTGAGCAGTATCGCCGTCGGTTGTTTGCAATCCACAAAAAATGAGGTCGGGCTTTCCTACAAAATTGAGCGTTTTGAACAAGGCATAGGCTGTTGCTAACGTATCAGAAGCTGCCAGCCTCCGGTCCGACAACAGGTAACCCCGATCCACGCCGTGTTCCAGGGTTTCAAGAAGAACTTCAACAGCCGGGGGTGGTCCCATACTTATGGCTGTAATCGTGCCGCCATACATTTTCTTCGTATGCAGGGCAGCTTGCAAAGCGTATCGATCAAAAGGATTGAGCATGCGTTTGGCACGGGCACGATCGATCGTTCCGTCCGGATTGATGCCCGCCTTTGAGCCTTGATCCG
>CAJCIF010000388.1 GCA_903970355.1 Actinomycetota bacterium | reverse complement strand
CTTGAACACGTTGAGCGAATTGGTCGAAACTTTGAATCAATTCTTCAACGGACATCGTACCTAAGATGGCTCGCAAGTGACCTACGAGACTTTCGTGCGCGATGGTAGCAATTTCTTCATCGCTCTTGCCGAGGAACTGTTCCGCAGCAGTTGCGATCGAAATGTCATCGCCTTTTACTTTAACCTGTGCAACACCTTCTACGAAGATGGGCACACCGTTTTTCGTGATCATCGGTGCTTGTGCGTGCACTTCAATAGTCATTACTTCTAAGCTGAGCGTATTGCGTTGTTGCAACATCGGTATCACAACCGCGCCGCCGCCTACTACTATCTTGAATTTCCTTTCGGCATTCCCTGCACCTGCTCCGGAGATGATCATGGCTTGGTTAGGACTGCACTTTTGAAACAGGACAATACCTGCCCAAGCTAATACGAACATTGTTGCCAAAAACATCACGCCTGCGACCATTACTAATGGTTCTAAACCCGACATACGATTAATTCCTCCGAAGATGAACAGGTATAGGTTTCCACATTCCTTATTCCCATTTTGAGCAAAGCCCACTGGGAAAGCTAAGGATTTAACAGCGGCTTAAGAAAGCCGGAAGGCAGCACCCCCTTGAATTTTCAATTGTAGGCGGCACACCCCTGCGAGAGGGTCACCGGCATCGGTATCACATAAAACGTTCATGGTTGTATCAATTTCCAAACTTAGTTATCT
The DNA here is from genome assembly GCA_903970355.1 of Actinomycetota bacterium. Taxonomy (GTDB): domain Bacteria; phylum Cyanobacteriota; class Vampirovibrionia; order Obscuribacterales; family Obscuribacteraceae; genus CAJCIF01. The sequence goes on along the minus strand of CAJCIF010000388.1, from coordinate 19,456 downwards.
GATCTTGGCTTCTTCGCCCAGTGCTGCGGTTTCTTTGATTGTGAAAGAATCAATCGTAAGACCCATCTTGGCAAGATCTGCATGAGAGACTTCAAGTACGGTTTGAGCGAATGCATCAGAATTTTGAGTCAGTTCGTTATTGGTCATTGTGCCAAACACAGTGCGCAAATGTTCAATGAGCCTACCTTGAATGACGAGTGCTATCTCTTCATCGCTCTTGCCAAGGAAATTTTCCGCGTATGTAGCGATCGAATCGTCATCACGTTTCACCTTAACCCTTGCCACTCCTTCTGCAAATACGGGGACACCATCTTTAGTAGTCATAGGTTCTTTTGGACGTACTTCAATGTTCATGACTGCGATATTCATCCTGGTGCACATTTGCAACATAGGAATAACGACGCAACCTCCGCCCACTACAATTTTGAACTTGCGATCACCAAGACCTGTTCCAGCTCCAGTAATGATCATCGCTTCATTCATGCTGCACTTTTGAAATAAAGCGACTCCCATCCAAGCCATAAAGAACAGGCTTCCTATGCATAAGAGACCGGCAACCATTAACAGTGGTTCAACACCGAACATGATATTAATCCTCCGAAGACAAAGAGAGCACGGGCTTCCGCGTTCCCTAGTCGAGCATTGCTAAACACGGGGAAAGGACGAAATTACAAACTTAGTTATTTGATATTGGCTTGTCAGGTAAGTCCTGGCCTTGTTGTTAATCCTGAAATTCACCTGGGAATATGCCTGCCATTGATTTAGCAAAAGCGCTACCACCACTGGTGATGACCGTCAAACCAGGGATGAAGAATATTTGTGGTGAGTGCGAAGGCATGTTCTGAGAACTTTTTTTGTGGTGCTCGATGAGCACACTTCTGTTTTATACCGAGAATGACGAAACACCTCAGAGATTAACGGTCATTTAAGAAGTGCCGCGTCCGCTAACCTAGCGTAGTACAGGGATACAACGTACGAGTCTATTCGTACTATCGTATTGGTGTGCTTTCGGTCGTCCCTTCATCCGTCCGGACAGGTCCGAATCCAACTATCTGACTTCGTAGTTTGCCACAAACCTCCCCGCCTTGCCTCTTTTTTGAACTTCTCAAGGTGTCCGAATTGACGCTTCAATCCGGACAGGTAGAAAAAAAGAAAAAGGGAAGGGTAGCCGAAGGCACGAAAACTCTGATAATCAGACGATTGGTTCGTACAGTTCTTTCCACGGTTCTACGAAGGCAATGTTGTCTCGCACTTCGCAGATCATCACTTTCGAACCTTTCGCGAAATCTACATTCGGTGTAAGCGACTTTGCCGGTGAATTAAGACGTTTTGATTCGATCACATATGTGATTTCTCCGGGCCTATTATTTGAAATCGGCACTGAGACATTTGCCGCCAGGCCCACCATGTCTTCAACTTTTGCTTCGCTCGATATCTCAAGATGATCGAACATCCAATGCAACGCTGCCGCAAATGCGCGCGCCGAGAAAAATCCGCAAAGAGCTGCTGGTGCAAGCGTAATTAAACCCAGTGCCGGCAAAAGTGTATGTATAGTTAAGCCGCTAATGCCGAAGAAGCACATGAACACCGCTATCAGCATGGGATTTAAAATTTCGAGCAACGTTCCTAAGAAGCCTTCAACTCCCTCTCCCGGCACATGAATGTGCAATGAGGCTGATTGTCTTGCCACTTGAGTTGAGAGAAGTGTTGTATCAAGAATATTGCCTTGTCCGGCACCAGATCCGGTATCAGAACTAACGCCACCATGTCCGGCACCTGCTGCGCCGGTATGTGCTGGTCCATGACCGGCACTTCCGTGACCGGCACCATTACCACCCGCATGTCCAATACCTGCTGCGTGACCACCAGCATGTCCTATTCCATGCCCTGCGGCATGACCACCGGCGTGCCCGAGCCCCGCGGCGTGTCCACCACCGTGTCCAATTCCACCGGCGTGTCCAATCCCATGTCCGGCGCCAGCGCTATGGCCAAGCCCATGTCCACCGTGGCTATGTCCGCCTCGGCCAATTCGGCCCATCATCAAAGTAACACTCAGATAAATCAGTCCTACGCCTGATGAAACAACGTAGCACTGGTCTAAGATCCCCAAAGGCAGCATTTTTATAACCTCTAGGATTGGTTCAATTGCACATCCGCGTATGGTTCGACTAGCACCATATGGTCTTTCACCTCAACAATCATAACCTGCATGCCGCGTTTGAATTCGCAGCCAGGTTTGAATGGTCGAGCGGGCGAGTTAATTCGTTTGGATTGGACTACATAAGTCACTTCTCCGGTAGATCCATCTTTGAACGGAATGTTCACTTCAGCCAATTGGCCGACGAGATCGCATACCTTCGAAACTGTATTTGTTTCCAGATTCTTCATCATCCATCTCACACCTTGTTTGAATATGTTCGAGCCTACCCAGGCTGCGAACATAGCTGGTGGAATGGTGAGTAGGCCCAGCCAGGGGAGAAAGTAAAGTAAAAGTACGCCGGTCATGCCGAAGAACATTACTTTCATAGAGATTGACATCGGGCTCAATAGGCCCAGAATAAACAAGCCCACCTTGCTTTCAGAACGATCTGGATCCGGTACAAGCGTGTACTTAGGGCTCGCTCCTTGCACCAAGACGTTGTGCATTTTCATGGACGAAGCGTTGAAATCGTGGCCACCTGAATTGCCACCATCTCCTGCGCTAGCATCATGGCCGCCGCCATCACCTCCAGCACCAAAATCTTGCCCGCCGGACTCGCCGCTGGCACCAAAATCGTGACCCCCACCTGTGTCACCGGCTCCGAAGTCCTGTCCGCCATCTGCGCCAGAACCATCTCCTCCTCCATCCATTCGCCCCATGGCAAAGTTGAAGATGATGAAAGCTGAGCCTAGAATTGCACTAGTGAGGTAAATTTGAGCGAGAATGCCAGTAGAAAACATTTCTTTTTTGGCCATCAAGCAAACTTGGGACGACTGCTTGTAAACTAATCAATGCCCCAAAAAATGGGCAACCAAACAAACTTTTCGAATTCTTTCAGCTTTTGCACGTTTTGAGTAGGGGTAATTTACTGAACTAGTTTCGCTGTTTTCATCATGCAACTTGCCATTTCCCACAACAATATGGACTTTGATTCACTAGCGGCACAATTCGCTGTGACGAAGATTTACCCGTCCGCTCGTATGGCTCTGGGTTATCCAATCGTGGGCAATATTCGTGCCTTTCTTTCTCTCTACAGAAGCAATTTGCCAATCGTCCAACTCAAATATCTCGATGCAGAAAGTGTTTCGCAGTTATATCTAGTTGATTGCCAGCAAATCGATCGTCTCGATCCCATTACGCAAAAAATGGTGCAAAGAGGAGTGCCTTGCACCGTATTCGATCATCATGAATTTGATCCGGAAGGGTTGGGACCGAAAGCCGAATCCGATTCCATCATTGAACCTGTCGGTGCTGCAACCACACTGCTTGTAGAGCAGCTTATTCAGCGCAAGATCAGACTGACTACTTTCGAAGCAACCTTGCTTGCAATCGGCATTTACGAAGACACCGGTTGTCTGTCCTACAAAGGCACGACCAGTAGAGATGCGGATTGCGCAGCACACTTGCTCAAAGCAGGCGCAGATCTAAACGTCGTCAATGAATACATAAGGCCAAAATTGAATGAAGCACAGTTAGCTCTTTTCCAGCTAATGATTCAATCTTCTGATGTTATTCAGGTAGAAGGTAAGCGCATTGCAGTAGCTTCAGCAGCCATCTCTGATTACATGGATGGACTGGCAACCCTCACAAGAAAATTGATGGAAGTCGATGCAACCGATGCTGCTTTCTCAGTTGTTCATATGCGTGATCGCGTTCATATAGTTGGCCGGAGCGATACTCCTTCACTGGATGTCAAACGCATCGTGCGTGAATTTTCTGGGGATGGGCATCCGGGCGCCGGTTCTGCCGTAGTGAAAGATACCAACTATAAAAAAATCGCAGCCAAATTGAAAGATTTGGTTCGCGCCGCTGTTACTCGCGAAATTACAGCTGCAGAAATTATGGTGTCGCCTGTGCGAACCATTCGCCCCGACGTCACTATGGAAGAAGCCGGAAAGATGATGATTCGTTACGGCATAGATGGCGTGCTTATAGCTGATAACGAAGACATTATTGGCGTTGTTTCCCGGCGCGATATAGATCAAGCCACCCATCACAAATTGGCTCACGCACCTGTTTCCGGATTTATGAGCAGACCGGTTATTTCGATAAAACCAGATACTCCCCTGAGTGAAATTCAGGAGATTATTGTGCGCAAAGACATCGGACGTTTACCAGTGTTAGACGAGCATGGTCATCTTCTCGGATTAGTATCGCGGCACGATGTTTTGCGTCACTCATTTACCGGCAGAGAACCGGATGATTTTGTTCTTGGCCCATTCGGATCGAAAATGACTCCTATTAATGGATCACCGAGACTGGCGCACGAAGCCAATCACCTTGATCTCAGCCCTAAGCTCGAGCGCATGAATCCGGCCACTTATAAGCTGTTCCAAAAAATTGGGAAGATCGCTCATACTAATAACATGGTGGCATATGCAGTGGGTGGCCTCGTACGTGATCTTATTCTTGGCATAGAGCATTTCGATCTCGATTTTGTTATAGAAGGATCGGCGATAGAACTTGCACACCACCTAGCTGCTGCTGATCCAAAACTATTTGAAGTGATTGCCACTCACGATCGCTTTCAAACTGCCACCATTCACTGCCATGGCAAAGAAGAAAGACTGATAGATCTCTCTACGGCGCGAACCGAATTTTATGAATTTCCAGCCGCCCTTCCTACGGTTGAACCTTCCGTGCTGGAGCAAGATCTTTTTCGCCGTGATTTCACGATCAACGCCCTGGCCGTCAGTGTAAATCCCGAGTCATTCGGCATACTTGTCGATCACTTCGACGGACTAAAAGATTTGAAAGATGGATTGATCCGCATTTTGCACCAATTCAGTTTCATTGAAGATCCAACCAGGCTTTTGAGAGCAGCGCGGTTTGCCGGAAAACTGGGATTACATCTTGAAAAATATACTTCTGAACAAGCACGCCGAGCTATAAGCATCGGTATATTCGACAACCTTGGTGGTGCCCGCATGAAGGCCGAATTAAAGCTGATTTTGGAATCGCCTTTTAGATTGAAAGCCCTCGATGTTCTAAGCAAGCTTGGCGGCAAACTCCGTTATCTCGACGAACAATTGGAATATGGTCCGCAAGAACGCAAGGTGATTAGAAGAGCAGAACAACTGCTCTCTCGTTACAGCCTCAGTAACATCTGGGTTGTATATCTTGCCCTCTTGTTGGCAAGATTGTCCAAGACCCGATTGCCGGAAGCTCTAGCGCGACTGCATCTCACTAATGAAGAGCGCGATATCATACTGAACGGATACAGGCTTTATCCTGTGCTGGCTGAGAAAAGCAAAGACACCACGCACAGCGAGATTTATGAGCTGATGCACGGCAGTCCTGATGAAGCTCTCGCTATTGCTGCTTGTCTTGCCTCACCCGGTTCATTCGTGCGGCGAATGAGCAAGATCTATTTTGATGATCTCAAGGAAATAACGACAAATATTTCCGGTAAAGACTTAAAGCAACTCGGTCTGACTGAAGGTCCGCAGATTGGACAGGCTTTGCGAGCACTATTGGAAGCGAAACTGAACGGACTCGTTTCAACAGAAAAAGAAGAGATGGACTTCGTCAAGAAATACGTGGCTTCGGCGCAAGCACTTGCACCGCCCTCGGTGCCACAGTAATGTTCATGGGCGTGTGACCACAAGGGTCGCCATCGATCATAGCGGTAATGGTTTGCTGAATAGGAACAGGCTCTGGCTGTACGCCACGAAAGGCCGCTCGCATTTTGTGTCCGAATTTCTGGAATTGGGACATTCTGCTCCGCACAGGTTGTACATCAAGCATAAGTTCCTTCACTTTGCGGATGTAGTATGGCGCCTTGCCACCCACAAATCCGCCGGCAAATCGAAAGCCAAGTTCCATATAATCCGTGAACTCCCGCGGATCCAAAATGCAAAGATCCAGGAGGCCATCATCGAGTTCAGCTGATTCCGAGAGCGTGCCAACACCAAGATCCGCAATATTCGTTACAAAAATCCCGGATGCGGCAACGCGAAAAGTTTCATTATCGGCAACTACAGTGAACACAACTGGTGGCAAGGCGAAGGATTGAACCATCGCACTTGCGTAGGCGAGCATTTTCCATGCTGCTTTTTCTTGAGAATCCGGGTGAATTACGGCATCGGAAAAAGGTCCGGCACCGGCTGCCACTGCGAAATATTCGCCGTTCATAATGCCGAGATCGATCGCCCTCGGTTCGCCGTGCAAAATGACGTTGAGCGCTTGTTCGAGCGGATCAGATAAAAGGTGTTCTTCGTAAATTGAAAGATTGCGAGCAAGTTGATTGCCTGTACCTAGAGGCAGGAGACCAACCGGAATTGCACACTTCCAATGAGCAAGCGCACCCAACACCAAACGTATGGTGCCATCGCCACCGGCGGCAATTACCAAGTCGCACCCAGCGAAGTCTTCAGCCGTAATGTCTTTAAAGCTCATGTCGGGGCCGGTGGCGAACACCTTCACTTGATAACCGCCCTCAGTTGCTAGTTTGTGTACAACATCGCCCAGCCACATTTCAGGACTGACTGCCTGATTGGGAACTGGCTTATATATGACGAGGGCAGTCTTTCGCATTCGTTCTACTTGTCATCCCCTCATAAATTTTCAGTAGAAATGTTGCCGTATTAATTAGATCACTTGGCCACGTAGTCAGGAGCTTGTATTATGCTCTGCCGGTCTGAAAAGCTCGACGTTTCTTCTATAAGTAGAACATATATGTAAGCGAGAAGAACGTAAACAAGTAATGGCACATTTGGCAGATAGAGAGCTTTTAAATCGAATACTCAGAACTGTTTAGTTGACAACTTTTCGCATTCTAGTATTGTATTCGATACCATTTTCAGACTTTCGCGGTCTTTGGAATCAACAGAAAGGGCGTCATTTTGCAAAATACACAACCTTCCTACACTAAACGCCGCGCAGTAGGGCTCGCTTTTAGCCTCTTATGTGCAGTGACGTTTGTTTCGTCGGCTACTGCGAAAGCGACCCATGGTATCAAGCCGACTGTACGTGAAGAAGTCGTGAACGGTAAGTCGTTCTATATAAATAAGGTTGTTGTAAACGCGCGCCCAGAGCGGGTCTATCAAGTATTAGTTGATTATCTGAACGCACCCAAAGTTTTTCCGATTTTGAAAAAGTGTCAAATCCTGGAAAGTCACGGCCAGAAAAAAATAGTGAAACATCAATTGGCTCCAACCGGTCTGCCAGTTACTTACGAATACGTTATTGAAATTTCGGAATCAGCACCCCACCAAATTGAATGGCACCGCGTCAGTGGTGACTTCAAAGAACTGGATGGTTACTGGAAACTTGATCCTACAGAATTTGGGCATAGCACAATGGTGACTTATGCCACTCATGTTACGGGCGGCTTCTTCATGCCCCAAGCACTTATCAAGCGTCAATTCTCTATTGACATGCCTATTGTTCTGGAAGCTTTGAAAAACGCATCCGAAGTGTCAACGGAAATCGCAGCACGGCGCATCGAGCCCTTCCTAGAAAACTAGCAACCTCCGGTTGTGTAAATACCATCTCTTTATTTTTTATAGCGGCGGCGTGAAGTCCGTCACTACATTGCTAAAATGCTTGCTATTGAGGAGAGGTACCGAAGCGGTCATAACGGCGCCGCCTCGAAAGCGGATGGGCGCAAGCCACGTGGGTTCGAATCCCACCCTCTCCGAATTTTGGAAGAGGGAAAATGAAAGCTGGCATCATTGGACTACCATCGGCGGGCAAGACAACTGTCTTTAACGCAATCAGCGGAGGCTCCGCTGAAGTACACGCCTTCGCGGCAACAGGACAAAGCGCACCCAATCTAGCGGTTGTACCTGTTCCGGATACAAGGCAGGACTGGCTCACTGGGCTTTATAAACCGAAGAAAACGACACCGGCAACACTTGAACTTGTGGATGTAGCTGGTGTGATGCCTGGTCAAGCCAAAAAGGAAGGGCTAGCCGGCGACATGCTTGCCAATTTGCGGCAAGTCGATGCGCTCGTTCATGTTGTGCGCGACTTTGCCGATGAGGCATTGCCTCATTCAGCCGGTTCAGTCGATCCTAAGAGAGATGCGAATCAACTAGAAGAAGAATTGATTATTGCGGATCTGATTGTCGTGGAAAAACGGCTCGCAAAAATAGATGGCGATATTCAACGAAAAAAGGGACCTGAAAAAAATCAGCTTGAAGCAGAAAAAGAACTGCTCATGCGATTTTTTAATCGTCTCTCAAATGGCGGTGCGCTTCGCGATGAACCTGTTTCAGAAGAGGAGCACAAACTTATTCGCGGCTATACGTTTTTATCGGCAAAACCAATTTTGATTGTTTCAAATATTGGTGAATCAGCGATTGCTGAAGCAGAAAAGAATGGTAGCACCACTGGTGCAACATCCGATTTGATAAAATTTTGCGGCAAAGCTGAAATGGATATTGCTCAAATGTCTCCCGACGAACAGGGTGAATATTTGGGAATGCTCGGTATCAAACAACCGGCCAGAGCCAAACTAATAAAAGGCATCTATTCGTTGTTAGATCTGATCGCTTTCTTTACGGTGGGAGAAGACGAAGTAAAAGCGTGGACTATTTCTCGCGGAACTATCGCTCAAGAAGCAGCAAGAAAAATTCACTCTGATATCGCCCGTGGCTTTATTCGAGCTGAAGTTGTTTCTTTCGATGTGCTTAAAGAACATGGCAGTTGGAACGCAGCCAAGGATAAAGGTTTAGTGAGATTGGAAGGAAAAGAATATGTTGTGCAAGACGGTGATTGCGTAAACTTCCGCTTTGCGGTATAGCACCGTATACAGTGCTTTGGTGGGCTGAAACCCTTTCAGCAAAGTGAATTAGCATGTGGCTATTTTCCTAATCTATCAAACACTCCCCAAGTTGATCAGAGTTTTCGTCCCACCGATCCCTGTGCTAACTTACTTTGTGCTGACTTTTCTTTGGATGATCCAAGCGACTCGCGGTATTGCGGTCGGAGCAAAGCAACGCGATTTGTAGATTTCCGCTTTTAACAACTCTGCAACGTCATACTTCGAACCAGCAGCTAAAATGCCGCCAGGAGTTGGAAAATGACTAATGAGTTCAAAGGACTTACCAAAGGACAAACTTGAGCCGGAAAATCCTTTTCGGCTGTTGTACAGCGACTACGGTAAATCCACTGACCACATCGACCAGTCAGACACGACCAGTACATCTCTTCGCCGTTCGGCCCAAATCAGATTAAGGGATTCCGGATTAAGCGACGAATCTATTCGCGCTGGTGATTCGCTTCGCGTTAGCGCTTTTCCCAATGTCCCAGAGAAAGAACCAAAAACAAGCGGACAGAATCTTCCGGATAACAACTCTGCACTTTTGGGCGATGCGAATTATTCTGCCAAAGGCATACCGGTTCCTTATCAACCGCCGGATATACCAAACAATCGAATAGTTTTCAGTGCTCCAATTGATCGAGTGGAATTGCCAGACCATCCACGGCTAGATGCGCGTCTTCCGGAACAACAGATTCCCGGCACAAATAACGATTCTGGAAAAATTTATTCGGAAAAGGGCATACCGTTTCCCTATGTTCCACCGGAATTTCACCAACCGCAAATAGTAACAAGCAGCCCAATTAGTAGAGTTGATATTCCGGAATTGCTCAGAAGCGAACCAAAACCGGATCAACCCAAGATCACGACTGAATTTCTGGATGACCGAACTGCTACTGGCACCAAGGGCATTCCAATTCCCTATGTGCCACCAGACAATCCGCCAACTCGCATTGTTATGAGCGTTCCAATTAGTCGAGCAGATCTTCCAGAGCTGTCCTCGACCTCTCCAATTTTGAAAATTGAAATTCCAGAATTCCGTAATGGAAATACAAAACCAGTTAACGGTCCAATTACCGAACAAAAACCAGGCAACGATCAAAAACCGATTATCGGCCAGCAACCCAGTAACGATCAAAGACCGGTAATTAGCCAACAACCCATTAACGATCAAAGGCCGGTAGTCAGCCAACTACCTGTCAGCGATCTCAGATCAATTACCGGTCTTAAACCACCTACCGATCTAAATCAGATTGCTGATCCGAAGCCAACTGTGGACAACGGTAATTCTCGAATTATCGCAGGAAACCCCGTAACGAGCGTTGATATTGCCAGCGGCACATCAGCAAAAGGCATTCCGTTTCCATATATTCCTCCGGAAGTTCCCAGCACACGCATCGTCACAAGCGCTCCGATCGGCAAAATCGATTCTCCTGAACGCATCGTCTCCAACATTCCGATCGGTAAAATCGATTCTCCTGAACGCATCGTCACCAACACGCCAATCGGCAGAACTGATTCTCCTGAGCGCATCGTCTCCAACATTCCAATCGGCAAAATCGATTCTTCCGCTCCGGTGACTGGAAGAACCAGTGATCAAAAACCGATATTCGACAGCGGTAATTCCCGAATCGTCGCGAATACTCCAGTAACAAACTCTGATATCGCCAGGGATACTTCATCTGCCAAGGGCATACCGTTTCCTTATGTGCCACCAGAAAATCCGTCAACGCGCATTGTGACGAGTGTTCCTGTCGGTAGAATCGATTCTCCTGAACTGCGCACAAATCTTCAGATCGCGCGAGTTGATATTCCTGAATCTCGCCTAACCTTTCCTATCGTACGATTTGGTGTTACGGATTCACCTGCAACCACTTCTCCTATCGCAAGAGTCGGAATTCCTGATTCACTTGCAAACACTCCCATCGCAAGGTTTGATCTTCCGATCTCACGTCCAATCATAAAATCCGATACGAATAGCGATCTTGGCAAGCCTTCTTCGAAAGGTTTTCCAGTCCCTTATGTGCCACCAGAAAATCCGCTAACTCGTATTGTCACCAGTGCTCCAATCGGGAGAGTTGATTCTCCTTCACTCCCCATTTCGCGAGTTACTATTCCAGATTCCCATGCTCCTGAATCGCACACGATTGCTCCAATCACTAGAACTAATGCTCCAAATGCAAAGATAGATCTTCCTACATTCCGTGCTGGAGATAGCACACTTCGCGTTCAATTAAAATTCGATGTTGAGCCACGCCCCACAAAAGCTAATTCAGATGTACTTGGTCCACGGTTTGTTCCAACTTACACCCCTGAAAAATTCGGATTCCCCTTACAAGCAAAATCCGTTTCCGAATATCTTGGACCACGCTTCCTGCCAGTTACCGTTATCGGAAGAGCTGATAACCAAACTCCAGCTTTCAAAGCTACCCCTGAAGTCATTTCTACGCGGAACATCCTATCAACCAAATCCCTGTTTGATGTTGTTCCCGCGCGCATTTTACCAACGGCAAAACCAATTCCTGAAGCTAATCCTGCACGCGTCGTCGCAACATCTAAATCCACTGCCGAAGTAATCCCTTCGCACATCATCAAAACATCTAAATCTGCTCCTGAAGCAGTTCCTCCACACGTCATCCCAACAACCAAACTCACCCCTGAAGTGGTTACAGCGCGCACTTCTCTACCATCAAAATCTGCTCTTGAAATCACTGCAGCCCGCACCGCTCCGACACCTAAATCTACTCATGAAGCCATTCCTGCACGCATCATCGCTACATCCAAATCCGCTCCCGAAGTCATTCCTACACGCACGGCTGTAACATCTAAACCCTCCCCTGAACCCACTCCTTCTCGTATTGCAGCGACAACCAAATCAACTCCTGAAGTTACCCCTTCGCGTATTGCGTCAACAACTAAACCCACTCCTGAAGTCACTTCTTCGCGTATTGCATCAACAACTAAACCCACCCCTGAAGTTACTCCTCCGCGTATTGCGGCAACAAACAAATCCACCCGAGAAATCATCCCATCGCACATTGCCCTACCACCCGCATTCTCGAAACTTCCATTCAAGGCAGCTGTTGCGGCTGGTTTCAAAACTTCAGAAAAAACGTTCGTTCCGAAAACACCAATATTGAATGCCGCGCTGACTGCCTGGAAAGAAGAGGAAAAGCAGTTGGCCGAAAAACCGAAAGTCCATCTCGAACCGGCAGAATCAGAAGTGTTTCAACTCGAAAAACCAGTTTCGGAAGGCTCGGATGAAGACAAATCTGAATTCCCAGAAGACGGTCTGTTAGCTGGAGCTCTTCTTTTGGGAAGCGCAGCCAAAGCCAAGAACAATAGCAAATCGTCCTCAGAAGAAGATTCAAATGGCAACGAAAACACGAGTGCCTGTCAGCCTCTCATTCGTCCCACACATCTTATATCCTCGCAAGATTGTCTTGCCAACATCGCAGAGAGCAAATACGGCGACCGGGCAATTGCATTCCTTATAATTGAATTGAATGCCGGCTCCCTCAAACAAACGGATCTCGGAGATCGCCTCGTTATAGAACTGAGTGAACGGCAACAAATCGAATTGCCGGTTTCCTCCGATATTGAGAATTTCTATAACCGCAATGCCAAGAATTCAAAAACAATTGTCACGATCGTAAATCAAAGTAATGTCACTAAAGAACTGCTGGATACTTACTTCGGTGCATTCGTATCTTAGGTTTCGCTCTCTTCATTGTTATAGATGCCCTTGTTCAGCCACTCTAACATTTCTCTTTCTGGCTCTTTCAAATCTTCCGCCAGGATCAATTCACGCCTGAATGCAATGCAAAGTAGTCTCGTTCGTGGATTCAGCACCTCCACACCTACGCTTTCCTTAAAGTGATCCGTCTCTCCTTGCAGCAATTTACTCAAGAGCGATGATATGCGCTTCTGCACTCCCCGTACACTAATGTGCCGACGCTGTGCAATGGCGCGATCGTTTAACCCGACGGATACATCCAATAACGTCTCGTATTCAATATCTGTCAAAGCATCATTTTTCGACTGAAGCCGGCGACGCACTCCTTTTATTGTTGGATCGATAAAAGAATGTCCGGCGATCAAAACGAGCTCGATTGCATGAGCCAGACGGTCATCACCTTCCGATTTGAGTGTGTATCCATGAATAGCATCATCCGGCAATATTTTGCCAATAGCACGCACGTACGATTCCGAACTGAATTGCGACCAGAAAATTATTTTTTGGGAGGGTCGCTCACTCCAAATAGACTCGGCAACTTTTATGCCTGACAGATCACTCATTGATATATCGAGAACTACCAGATCGAAAGATTTCTTTCGCAACGCCTCAAGTGCTGCCGTTCCAGTAGAGACTTCGTCAATCTCACTGCTTTCGCCGGCTACTTTGCGGACCACACTTACCGCGTTTTTGCGCATTACTTCCAGATCTTCTGCTATTAATACTTTATGTGGCATTTTGCCCGATTTCCTCAATATGTGGTGGCACCTTAATCTCTACTGTTACACCTTGATTTTCTGCTCCGGTTTTCCAGCCGACAGTTCCTCCAATCAAACCGGCGCGCTGTCTCATGTAGCGCATACCCCGAGACTCTGCCTGCAATTTATCCGGCGCGATGCCTTTTCCATCGTCGGATATGCGAACAACGAGGATGTCTTCTTCCTGTGCAATTTCAGCCACTACGTTTTTAGCGGCGGAATGCTTGCATATATTATTTACCGTCTCCTGCACAAGCCGAAAAAGTAGCAGCTGTTCTATCTTCGAAAGTCTTTCAATAGCTTGTTTATCCACCTTAGATCGAAAGCGCAGACTGTATCCAGACAGTTCTGCACCTCTTTCCAGGCAGGCTTCAACAGCATCCTGAAAACCAATATGCTCGATTTCCAGCGGACAGAGATTGTCCATAACCCGACGAATACCCGTCATCACTTTGCTGAGCTGCTCATCTAAAGGATCATCCGGCGCGACACCTCCTTTGCTTTGATTCTTCAATTCTTGACGAACAAGTCGCAGATCATTCAATACCTGATCGTGCAAGTCTCCAGCGAGCATCCTTCTTTCTACTTCATCCTGACGAACCAATTGTAGTTGCGATTCAGTTGCAGTACGGTTGCGCAATACCAGCTCAGCTTCGCCTTTCTCACGAGACCGTGATAAGACACCAATGTTTTGAAGACTCACTCCGCTGATAACACCAATAAAAAGAGAAACCGCTGTTGATGCCGTTCCGATAAAAATATGCCGCTTTAGCGATAGGAACGCTTCTAAGCCCAGTAGAACAATCAGCAATTGCAATAAAACGATAACTCGCGCTTGCGGGCTCAATCTTTGTGATACGAACATCCCCATAATGCAAGGCACAACAAGAATCAAATGGCCATACTCAAGCCACCAGGGGAAATTCATTGTTTCGAGCGGCACCCCAAATTGGGATAAAACAAATCCATCAAGCCCGATCAATGGATACAGTACAAGTGAGCTGCTCAGAAGTGCCAGCGGAATAATTGCGTACTTGATTTGATTTTCGACATCAGCAGGATTCATATGCGTGGTAGCTTTTCCCATTTCGTTTCCTGAAAATCAGAAACGAGTATGACAAAGCAATAGCTACTTTGCTAGCCCTCCCAGCAAGATTTTAGCGAGGAGGTACGTTATTACACACCGACTGAAACGGTGACACCAATTATAGTTCTCGCATCAAAGGATGTTTTAACCCGAGGAGAGAGACATGAGTACGCACAACCTACCTGAACATACCGAATCCTTTACTGGCAATGAAAAGTGTTTGGCCAGTTCTGAAAAGCTATTGAAATGCTTGCCAGAATTCAATTCCTTGCCTTACTTCCCAGTTCCAGCCGTCGATATTTCGCATTTACCACCGGCAGAATTGCTTCTTGCGCAAATCGATCTTTCAAACCTTCATTTGGAACTGCCAAAAACAAATGAGAATACAAAACGATTGCTAACCGACATTTTGGATGGCGACTTTAAAGACATTGCGAAATTGGCTAAAGGTCTCAGTAAAAAGGAATTGGAGGAGTTAATTAAAGACTTGAAGTTAAACCAGCAGTTCACCGAAATGGGACTGACAATCACTCTGGATGATAAAGGAAGGCTGGTTATTTATGATAGCGAGAGAAACCGTGGCGTCGCTTTTCCAGGAGGAAATAGTGATGGCAGGCTGGCTATTGTTGATAGAGATAGCAGCGGGAAATATGTGGACAACGATCTAATAAAATCGGCACCCAGCATCATATTTTTTGAACTTAGCATGGAGGGAAGACGCCGCAAAGAAGAAAAAGAACGACCAATATTCTATCCAATGGAACACTAGAATCCACAAGTTTGCCACCCACCAGAGAGCCAGGGCCTGTCCACCCTGGCTCTCTGTTTGAGTAATTCGGCAACATTCAGATTTAAGAGAGTCAGTACGTTATTCCACACTTACAGGGTCTTTTCCTACAACTATAGTCTTCGCATTCCCAGAGATTTGCACAAAGCATTGGAGGAGTTATGGCCACACAGGAAATACCACAAGCAGGAGATCGCTCTCAGCGATTTCAAATGCCCGAAGCACTAAGTCAACAATTTCAAGATCGTCCACCCAAAACAAACGACCAGATCGCTGCTGCGTGGGACGCAGCATTCAACAGCAGCAATAAAGACTTCAGCGCAGTAACAAGAGATATACAAACAAGAGTTCAACAGGCATTTGCACGCGGCGGTGTTGAAGAACTTAAGCAGCTGGAAACAGATCTCAATGACAAGATTCAGGCAACAAATGCTGGACCGATGTTTGTTCTGCAAGGCAACCGAGTTGAAATTCACAACGGTGTGCAAGTAGCTAAGAAACCCGAGGACTACGATAACTACATTCATAGCCATGGGCTGAATGCAGGCTACGCACATCAACTTAAGGGCATTCGTGGTGACTTAGGTTACATACACGATTTTTCAAGACCGACAACGGTAGATGTTTCCGAAAAACCCGCTCCCCAATCAACACCAATTCGAGCTGGTGAAAGACTTTCTAGCGAATATCCGAGTGAATACGCGATAGCACGAGCATTCCAAGCTGGAAATATGTTGAATAAAGATTGGATGGCTGGCAATGCGGAGCAACGCTATCTTGTTGATCATCTTAGGCGCACGGCCTCTGAGTTACAGCAAGTTCCACATAACGTTATAGACGGCATTGCATCAGTCGGTGATGAAAAACCAATAAACAATTTTTTGGAGAAGCGCGGACTGAGTATGAGGCTAGATCGCTTGAATCACGATGACGTCGGCTTTGCAGCCACTCTAGCGTTGAAAGGGAGCTGGAGCGGTGAAAGAAGCGAAATCATCGTCGACAATAAAACATATCCGGCAGCTCTTGTTCACGACGTCAAAACATTTAAGCAAGGCAACACAGACGTTGTCGAGCTCTACAAAAAGGACGGCATAACCGTATATGCCGCACCAGTCGGTAACGAGAAAATGACTAGCTTTCAGGTGACAGAGAAAGCACAAAGTCTTACCCCAAATCGTTCCACTCCATCTGGTTCCGAAACCTCTGTTTTGCTGCCCATGGTTTCAAAAGACGTTCAAGTTGAACTTGATGGTTTGAAAGGAATGCGAGCAACAGACGGCACTCGTATTTCTCAAGCGAAAATGCAAACAAAATTGGCTATAGACGAAAAGGGATTCGATGTAGTGCAAGGGGTGGCGTTCGCCGCTTCTAAAGGCATCAGCTTTCCCCTCACAATCGACAAGCCCTTCATCGTTTGGGCCACGTGCGATGGTTGCAGCGAGCCGCTCTTCGCCACAACAGTGGATCAACGCTACTGGAAAGATCCCAAGAAAGCTAACTAACAGGAGAAAAACATCATGGACTCGCAAGGAACTCAAATAATGGATCTCGCCAGGCATCAGCAAGGTGTTTCGGAAGCATTCCTGAAAGATATTGCAACGAAAGACAACTCAAAAATTGAAGTTGCCTCAATGGGTGGTTCGCTTAGCAAGTACGGATTTCCAGACTTTCAATTGAGAGG
Source organism: Actinomycetota bacterium (assembly GCA_903970355.1). Classification (GTDB taxonomy): domain Bacteria; phylum Cyanobacteriota; class Vampirovibrionia; order Obscuribacterales; family Obscuribacteraceae; genus CAJCIF01. The sequence goes on along the minus strand of CAJCIF010000388.1, from coordinate 2,441 downwards.
CATCGCTCAAGGTGGCGAAACCAGCTCGGTAACTGATCGGCTGAAGAAAGACATTCAGCAAAGCGTTACTGCAAGCGATCTGCAAGAATCCTGTCTTGGATACCTAAACGATCTCCAACGTCGGCATCTTTCTCCTGCGGAAATAAATAAAACACTGGAGCAAGTTTGCCGGTTACTCGAAGCAACCGATGGAGCCGTCCAGAGAAACGAAAGAAGGCTTGCTGCTATCGACCTGCTCTACAATGCGGCTCATCCGGAAACTATTGCGCAAGGCAGGCACGGTACCTGCAGTGTTGCAGCACTCGAATATAAAATTTACCTTCAGCATCCAAGCATGGCAGCAGAGATGGTGGAATCGGCAGCACTAACCGGAACTTGGAAAGGCAAAGATGGTAAGTTGATTTCGATACCTTCGGAAGGCCTTGCTGCAGGGGAAATAGAGAGAAAACACTACCCGCCACGAGACGGTGAGCGCAGTTATGCCTCTCAACTATTTCAAGTGACAGCGCTCAACGACATCGGACAACATCTCAAAAATCCGATGAAGTTTGTGCAATACGCTCATCCTACTTTTGTAGATGATGGTCAAAGTTTGGAGCACGACTTCTGGATCTTGTCGAACGGCCAAAAGAAGCCATTCGAAGAGCCGGGGCGCGGTGACTTTTCCCGAACCGGCGGTCTTACATCTTTTGAAATTGCCGCTGAAATTACCCGCCTGACCGGCGAAACAAATGGCGTCATCGCTAATCGAGAACACGATCGTGATGACACCCCAGCTGAAAATGCACCTTATCCCGGCATAAGAGGTGACAACCTGACAGACGTTCGTTCGCAAAGCGCATTTGAATCTACAATTGCGCAAATGAAGCGCGACGGCAAATTGCCGGTTGTAATCAGCGTTTACGGACAAAGCGTGAGGGAGTTGGACGGATCATCTGCCGTGCAAGGCGCAACACCAAATCACTTTGTTTGTATTGATGACTATGAGCCGTCAACGGGAAGAACGCCAGCGCGCGTGCATGTGCACAACAACTGGCGGCAGGAAAATAATGGCTGGATGAATTTGCCTGACTTCTATCAGTCTCTAACTTAAAGTTTTGCATGAGCAAATCTTGTATATTGATCGCAGGTTGCTGCACGTTCAGGATGAACTCGTGCGAATTGAATGTAGAACATTTTGGCTTCAGAAGCTTGGCAACAGCAAAGACGAATTCGAAGATGCTTTCGCCCCTGAAGCAGATCAGTCACAAGAAGTTGATTTGTTTCGCTGCGCCGTGACGGATGGTGCTACCGAATCCTCTTTCGCAGGAATCTGGGCAAACCTTCTTGCAAAAGGTTTCGTCGATCAAGTCTCATTGGGCATTCTAAAAGAAAAGCTCAAATCCGATGTTAGCGGAAAAGAATTGAGCTGGTTCGCTGAAGAAAAAGCAAAAAGCGGAGCATTCGCAGCTTTAGTCGGTCTTGAGATTCGATCCAATAACGAATGGGTTGCAGAAGCGGTTGGTGATTGTTGTCTCTTTCATTTGCGATCCAATGAAGTAATCAAAACTTTTCCCATGCAAAAGGCTGAAGATTTCGATCGGCGTCCTTACTTGATTTCCAGTAACGAGTCAAAAGGAATTGAAACTGGTAACGAATTGAGTGGCACATGGCAATCGGGCGATGCATTTTTACTTGCAAGCGACGGGCTGGCCCGATGGATGATGCTCAAACTCTCTGAAGGTGAACCAATTCCGGAAAAGCTTTTGGGCTTAAAAAATAGGGATGAATTTATTTCCATGGTTCAAGAAGAAAGAAAACAGGTTGATGATCAACCGGCGTTATTAAGGAACGACGATACTACTTTGATGGTTGTTGAAGTGACAGGTTAGCGCATATTGCTCGGCCGAGTTCCGATATCGAGAAATCGGATAACCGAAACTAAATCTGCATTGAAAACAAAACCGCGCGATTGCAAAGAAGAGTTGACGCCTTCATCTGCCAACATCTTCCGCATGTATTCAGGAAGTGGACTCGAAATACTGAAAAGGCTGCGTGCAAATTCATCGGGGAGCGAAAGCTCATTTTCAGGAAATTCAACTGGGCGCATGCGCGATGCAGAAATAAGCAAGTTGAATAACAACACTTCGCCATCGAGTGTCGTTAGCGACATAAGATCGTAAGCTGCTCGAACGGGGCTGCCATCCGTAGGCTTACCGTCCGTTATGTTTATCACTATCGGCGGGAAAGACTTTTGATGGTTCAAAACCCATTTCGCCAGTGTATTGTGTGCCTTATCGAGAGCCTCGCACATAGGAGTGCCGCCCAACGCCTTTGGCTCAAACCAAATTGGGAATTTAACTTTCTGAGTGATGATACCGCCAGCGCCATCATCTGTACGTTTAGTTCGCTCCTCAACCCGTAAGGGTGTTTTACCGATAACAAGATCGGAAGAGCACACG
>CAJCIF010000387.1 GCA_903970355.1 Actinomycetota bacterium | reverse complement strand
CACAAATGCTTGTTTGATGATGCTCAGTTCCGAAACACGATTTTCGAGGACTTTGGGATCAATCTGATATATAGGAGATCGGATCGAATCTTTTAAAACGGATTTGATCTGATCGTCGGTTGCAACTTTGTTGCCCCTAATTGAAATCTGATCGTTGCTGTTTGAAATGCACCACGTGCTGTAATAGAAAGCGGCTACTCCGCCGGCCAACAATATAGATAGCAAGGCGTAGCGCAAAACTTGGCGGCGTAAGCGAGCGTGTCTTGTGAGCTTGCGTTGTTCGCGCCTGCTTTTTATCCATTCACGTCTTTGTTCAACCGGTAAATCCATTATTTCGCTCCGGCGACACTGCAAGTATTTCGAAGGGCAGAAATTACTTCGGCCGGTATCTCACATTGGCCTATAAAAGCAATGCGCGCCGGACCTCTCATTTCTAGTTGGCCGGTTTTTTCAATCCAGGAAATGTTCACCTTGCCTCCCGGCAATTGAATTTCGGTATCGCGTTCCAGTATTCCTTCCAAAACACCCGCTACTACAACGGCTAATGCAGCCGTTCCGCAAGCAAGTGTTGGTCCGCTGCCTCTTTCCCAAACGAGCACATTGGCCTGTTTCGATGAGACGGGCCAGACGAATTCAACGTTGACGTTTTCAGGAAAGGTTTTGTGTTTTTGAATTTCTTGGGCAATTGCTGCTAACTCTTTCGGGAAGAAACTGCCAACTTGCCCTTTAACGGGCAATTCAACCTTGAACTGTTTTAAAAGGTCGGGTTCAAAGATGACGCAATGAGGATTGCCCACATTGACGAGGGTTACATTTAAAGTACGGTCTTTTAGTTTAAGCGGATATCTAATGACACTCTCGAGCTGCGATTCGTGCGCATCGAGTTGGCACGGTATGTCCTTGCTTGCCAGTCTGGGCTTATCCAGAAGCGCTGTAATTGCATCTTCCGATTCATAGGTCATGGCGGCCACTCCGGCTGCTGTCACGACCGTAAATTCGGAGCCCGTTTCATGACGCCAGAGGGCGAGGCAGCGCAGACCGTTCCCGCAAATGTCCGACCAGGAGCCGTCACTGTTTGTGTAGGTCCAGGCGAGATCCGCTTCCTGAGCGGCCTTGCCGTACCATTCTTCGGCTAGTTTGCGCATGGATGGGTCTTTCAGGTTAAGAGAAAGAACCAGACCATCGCCTCCAACGCCAAAATGCCTGTGGCAGAGGTTGGCAGAAATGGCAGGCGCGAATTTATGCCAGTGTTTAAGCAGGAGTTTGCCATCTTCCGTTTTGGCAAGATCCTCTGCATCTATGAATATCAGGTCGTTTCCGATGCCGTGCAGTTTTGCAAACGGCACGATGTATTTGCTTTGAATATATTCGCCCAAGGCCCAATGCCGCCGAATGCGCAGTTACCGATTCTCACGAACCGTCAGAAATTATAGCTGTTCGAGCTTGACAAGGTCTAATTTACAGGTTCTCAGGGTTTCTTCTTAAGTTTGCCCTCTTGCATTTCTCTAAGAACTCATTTGATGCGGTATTGCAGAAAACAAAATGGGTTCAGCGGCTGATTTAAGTGAACGCAGGGTTCGGAAAACAGAAATTGCTGAAAAGTGTCTCTCTGTGAGGAAAATAGAGCATTTTAGTGGCTCAGGCACGGGCTGTCATGAGGATCGGTTTCATTAATTTTGCGAAAAACTTTATTTTTCCCAGGGACTTCTATGACAACCGCGGGTATTAAACCAATGTCTGGGAATTGCGAATAACGAACTTTCCTCGTGCGTTGTTCGAACCGGGCTCATAGCAGGGGGAAGCAATCGATGAGTGCTTCCTTGGCTTAAACGTGTCTCCCTATCTCACCGGGCTGAAAAAAATGTTCAATCAAAACCAATCCTATCAAGCACTAACATTTCAACAGCAAGTAATTGCACTCAGCCAGACTTATCCGTGTCCACGGTGTAGCTGCGGGATATTAGAGCCCTTTGGGCATACGGAAACCTTTAAATGTAACGGTTGCGAACGCAGTTTCGTGCCCCTTCGTGGTGGCAGACTACTGAACCCCGCAAACCGGATGGGTTCGAAAGTGGCCCCCACATTTTGGTGGGATGGCTTGCGCTGGCACTGGGCCGGAACGACCGCTACAACCAACCAATTGTTGGCGATTACAGCGGCGTTCCTTATGCCTATTGTGATGCTGCACTTGTCAACGACATTCCTCTGGCACGATCGTCCAGAATGGTGCAGTCCCTTGCTTATGACGGCACTGGTTGGTTTAATGACTGTTCAGTTCATTTACCTCCTGTGCTGGGACTTTGATCTAGGATCGCGAAGAAGAGCCCGGCGCCACTAAACAAAGGGCACGAGTGACTTCAAGCACGCAGGACGATTTTTTACAGTCCGAGCATGTACCGGTTTTGCTTGATAAAGCTGTCGAACTCCTCAACGTTCGACCTGGTTTAACTTATGTTGATGCTACCGCTGGTGGTGGTGGGCACCTCGGTTTGATTGCTGAGCAGCTCAAACAGTCAGGCCGGCTCATTGCCATTGACAGAGATCTCAACAGTCTGCGCGCCCTCGAAAAGAAAAACACGCAACCGAACACTAGCTTTGTACACGCTGATTTTGGCAACTTGTCAAGCGTCATCACCGAACTTGGTATCAACACTGTATCCGGTGGCATATTAGCGGACCTGGGCGTTTCGTCCATGCAGGTCGATGACCCCACCCGTGGTTTCAGCTTTACAAGAGACGGGCCGCTCGATATGCGCATGGACCCTACTCAGGCGCTCAATGCCGATCAACTCGTAAATGAGCTCTCCGAGACTGATTTAGCCAATATCATTTACAAATATGGTGAGGACAGAAACAGCCGCCGTATTGCGCGTGCCATCGTAAATGCCAGGCCGATACACACCACTTCTGAACTTGCAAATGTTGTTGCAAGAGCTTCACATTTTCACAGACCGCATGGCCGGCGTGGGCGCGGAAAAGGGTCACCAGGGGCTGTTTCCACGCATCCAGCCACTCGCACTTTTCAAGCGTTGAGAATAGAAGTTAACTCAGAGTTAGATAGTTTAAACTTGTTTCTGCAACAAGCTTGTGATCTCCTAGAGCCCGAGGGGCGTTTGGTGGTTATCACATTTCATAGCCTGGAAGACCGTCTGGTTAAGGATTTTTTCAGGCTGCAAGCATCCAAATGTATATGTCCGCCTCGTCAGCCGGTATGTACCTGCAATAAGAAACCGCGATTACTGATAATAAACCGCAAACCATATTGCGCAGACGAGAAAGAAGTTCTTGCCAATATACGTAGCCGTAGTGCTAAACTACGGGCGGGGGAAAAGTTGCCCTAATTTTTTAGATGGGAGTAACGAATGGCGAGTACGCTTACGAAACGTGAGCTCAGCGAAGAGATTCTGTTTGGCAGCGCCGAAGCGAAAGCGCGCGAACAGCTGGTCAAGACGGCGCGTCACAGCCCAGCGCAGCATCCAGCCGGTTTGAACGTTGTTAGTTTGCCGGAATTTCATCGGGATGAACTGAGCAATCGTCGTCCGATCGTAGAACCGGTTGCACCACCTACGGTACCTGGCCGTTCTACCCGCACCGCTCCATTGACGGTGCGCATCAATCGCATTCTGCAAACCGTATTATTCGGAATGTGCGGATTAGCAGTTTTAGGTTATGGCTTAGATGTAGCGGTCACACATGACGTTACCAGACAGCAAGAGCAGGGTCGCCGCTTGAGCGAAGAAAACTCAGAGCTTTCTGCCAAGCTGTTGAAGACAGTTGCTTATGATTCCCTTCAGCAAAGTTGCCCAGCTCGCCAGGGTCTGCAATTGCCGGAACAAGTAGTTATTGCTCCAGAAACAGCAGTTCCTAAAGCAAAAGCTTTCAAACCAAGTCGCCACCACCTGCCGATCATGTCAGGCTACTAAAGTCTCCTCGGTCCGCATTTGAACACGTCTCTTGAATATCCCATGACATATCGTCGGCGGCGGGCTCGCAAACCCCGTTCACCACTCTGGCGGTTGAGAGCGTTTCAAGCCTTCCTCATGTTCGCTTTCGTGCTTGTTTTCGGGCGCCTCTATTATCTGCAAATGATGAAGGGTGGCGATTTAACCAAAAAGGCACTCGATCAGCGTCAACAAAGCAACTTGCTGGTGCACCGTGGTGCGATCACCGATCGCAAGGGCCTGCCCCTGGCAATTGATACCACTAGATATGATGTCTATGTCCATCCGGAATTATTGAAGGCTGGTCCGGAAAAGGCGAGCGAGGTTTTGGCCCGTATTACGCACCAGGACACCCAGAAAGTATATAAGTTGTTGACGGCTGGATTTCCGGTTGTGACGATCGCCCTCCATTTAGAGCGTTCCGCCGCTGATGAAATTCAAGCTCTCAATTGGGCCGGTATCGATATTACTCCCAGACCATTCAGGCACTATCCCGAAGGCCAGCTTGCTGCTCATCTGCTTGGCTATGTCAATGTGGATACACGCGGGCAGGGCGGTATTGAGCAATCACAAGAAGGGATGCTCAAAGATACAGGCGATATTGCCAAACCCGAATTGGACGGACGCGGCCATACTATTTTGGTATCACGCGGCACGCAGGCCTGGGACATAACACCACCCCTGGGGCGGCACGTCGAACTGACAATAGATAATTATCTGCAGCATCTTGCCGAGCGCGAACTAAATGCGATGGCACGCCATTCCCACGCCCAACGAGCATCTGCCATCATTACCGATCCTTCCAATGGCGAGATACTCGCCTGGGCAAATTATCCGCCCTACGATCCCAATGATTACTCCAAATATCCATTTGCCATCACCAAGAATTGGTCGATGGTCGATGTCTACCAGCCCGGTTCCACTTTTAAAATATTGACGGTTGCTTCCGGTCTTGATCTTGGCACCATCAAACCGAACTCTACCTTTTACGATGCCGGCACTTTGCGGGTTGGTAATCGCTCCGTCCACAACCACGATGGTGCGCATGGCACGTTGGATCTTTTGCACTTGTTTATTCACTCCAGCAACGTCGCTGCCGCGCAAGTTGCTCTTACTATGACGCCAAAACAGTTTCACGACAAACTGCAGGAGTTCGGAGTGGGCTCACTGACTGGTGTTGATCTCTCCGGAGAATCTGCCGGGCTTTTGTTGAACGACAAACATTGGAAGCCGATCGATTCAGCAACAACTGGTTTTGGACAAGGTGCAATTGCCCTGACACCACTGCAATTGGCAGCCGCGATCGGAGCGGTTGCTAATGATGGAATTTGGGTGCAACCGCACGTTATTCGCCGCATTTATGACCCCAGGACTGGTGTCACGGAAAAATGGACCGAACCGAAACATCATACGGTGATCAACGCCGATACTGCTAAGTTGATTCGCTCTTTGCTGGCCGACAATATTGCAATGGGATCGCAGATAGCCGGGAAGGTGCCAGGTTATCGTGTCGCCGGCAAAACCGGCACTGCTCAAAAAACCGGAGCGAATGGCAAACACGGTTATTTGGCCGGCCAGACTATTGCATCATTCATCGGATTTCTTCCTGCTGATGCTCCTCAGCTTCTTTGCCTCGTTGTTGTTGACAGTCCGCAAACTGACGGACGTTGGGGTAACACGGTGGCAGGTCCTGTTTTCAATGCAATTGCTATTGAGTCAGCGCGCTATTTAGGAATTCCGCCCAGCCAACCGACCGATCCCAAATTGAATAAAGCCAAAATGGCATCCCATACAAAGCAAGAACAGCCACCATCTATTAAGTATGCTGAGGAACAGGTGGCAGCTACCGATAAGAAGCCGGCCCTCCACACTCAATAGATTGGCAAGCTCAATAAATTTATTAATGCCGCAATTCCGGCACGGGGTTGTTGCTGCTGCCGTACGATTTAGGTTCAACTATGACATTAGTCAATGGTTCCAGAATTACGGCTGTTCCATAGCAGACAACTTCGGTGCCGACATCATCGTCACTGCTAAAGGATGAGCTGTCATAGGCAAATCCAACAACGGCATTGGCACCCAACGTTTTTGCTCTTTCTACCATCACATCATAAGCCTGTTGCCTGGCAGTTTCGCACATGGTGATGAATGGGCTCATCCTGCCACCAACTTTACTTTTCAGTGAGGCTTTGAGACTCTGCCCGATCGTCGGTTGTCTTACGGTAACACCACGAACGATGCCTTTGTATTCGCGTATGCGGCAACCATCGATATTGAGGGTGGTGGTTACTAAAAAACTGGGATCGGCTGGCTTGATGGCATCATACTTGGCCTGATCTTTCGCCATTGATTCTTCGCTTGCCTGTATGGGAAGCGAGGCAAAAGCAAGAATAGAAAGAAGAGTCGCCCATGCGAATCTATTCAACTAATTGACCTTTTGATTAAGAACTTCCGGGCGCGGTGTAGCGTTTGGAAATGCCACCACATTGGAAGCTTCAATTGAATTTCTCTGGGTCTTGGGCGCTTCAGCCGGCACGACATCTAAAGGAATGGAGTTTGGCAAGGTGGTTACAACGCCGGTTTCTGCTTTTCGGTAAGCCGCCCTCTTTTGGGCCGGCTTGAAAGTATGGCGTCGTATGCAATAAAGCAAAGTCGCAAAGCAAACCACGTACAAAATGTACTGTCCTTTCAAGAAAGCAAGGACGAGACAGATTAGTACTATCAGTGGTGCTGAACTCAACATCTCAACAGCCTTTGCGAGTTGTTCTCAAGTGGGTGTAAAACCGATTTGGATATACAATACAACCGAAATATATATAAATCTCAGGCAATTTTAGATAATTCCATTATCGGACGATTAATTTGCTCTCAGCCGACTGCTTGCGTCAAAAGTCGACATGCAGATAATAAGCGATAAATTGAAATTTTGCGAGAAAAATTATTCCTGGTGGATACGAATTGGATCTGCCGGTGGCTTCAGGGGTGGTGCGGCATTATCATCACTGGAAAAGCCCTCTGCAGGCTGATTTAGCACTGGAGGAAGTGCTTGTGGTGCGGGGGTTCCTGCCGAACCATCCGTAGTGGCGGGGACATATTCTGCAAATTTTT
>CAJCIF010000386.1 GCA_903970355.1 Actinomycetota bacterium | reverse complement strand
AACTTAATGGTTGTGTCGTCTTGAGACTCAATCAAGATATTGCTCAATATCGGCTGCACAACTCGCGTAGCTAAGGCGCTACTTACGTCTTTGAGAACGCGAACCAAAACATCTTTTTGAACAGCAAAATGCATATCCCTGACCTCAACTTCGGCTAGTTACAAGATTATCTTCCTGACAGGACCTACTCAACTTAATTGCTTCTCCTAACTAGGTACTAAATTTAAATACTTAGTAGTAGTAGTGCAACGGAATAACTGTAAAAAAGTTCGATTCGCAGGAATGGTGCCAAAATCGCCTGTAGATAAGTTGTTCAGCCAATGTTCAAATCAGATCGACATAATTTTTTGCGCACGTGCTTATCAACACTAGTCTGACAGCGGGCCGACATCTTGTGCACAATTTTTGAACAAGCACTTAATCAGTCAACTGACGGGTGATTGCCTTTACAGATGCCGCTACGTCTGGGTTTTGAAGCATCATGTCCTTGATGCGGCCATGTCCATATAGTGCAGATGTATGTTTGCGATTTGCAAAACCCTGACCAATCCTGGGAAAACTAAGTTGGATCAATTCGTGGGCGAGATACATTGCAATATGCCGCGGCAAAGTAAGATCCTGAGATCTCCTTGTAGAGCGCATTTCACTTGCTTCAATCCGATAGTGCTGCGAAACAGCTTCAATAATTGAATCTAACGTTAAATTGGCCTTTGGTGATTTCGGCACCGTGGGCTGAATTATCTCGGACAATGCTGAAACAGTTAGATCCGTTCCAGTCATTTTGGCGTAGGCATGAGAGCGAATAAGGGCGCCTTCAAGTTCTCGTATGTTGGAAGTGAAAACAGAGGCAATGTATTGAATAACATCGTCAGGAACGTGCAGACCTTCCAGATCTGATTTCTTCCGGAGAATTGCCACTCGTGTTTCGAGATCGGGAGGTTGTATGTCAGTTATCAGGCCCCACTCAAATCGACTGCGTAACCGCTCTTCCAGCAAAGAAATAGCTTTTGGAGGCCGATCTGATGACAGAACAATTTGTCTGTTGCCGTCTCGTAACGCATTGAAGGTATGAAAGAATTCTTCCTGGGTAGATTCTTTTCCTTGAATAAATTGGATGTCATCCATAAGTAAGACATCTACCTGACGATATCGTTTTCTGAATTCACCCATGCGGTCGTCGCGAATTGAGTTGATCAACTCATTGGTAAATCGCTCGCAACTTATATAACGAACGGCCAAATTAGGCTGCAATCGCAGGACTTCATGTCCAATTGCCTGCATGATGTGCGTTTTGCCCAGGCCTACACCGCCATAAACAAATAGTGGATTGTAAGACTGTCCTGGTTTTTCTGCGACAGCAAGAGCTGCGGAGTGACAAAAGCGGTTGTGTGAACCAACAACAAAAGTATTAAAAGTATATTTTTGACTTAAATTTGAGCGCGCAATTCCGCCGCCGGTTGGGAAGGAATTCGACTTTGCACCATATCCGATGCTGCTTTCGTTATCTCGTCTATCATCCGGAACAATAGATATATTCGCAATTGTAGGCAGATAAGGTTCGTTAGAAGCAGCACTTGGATCTATTACAACTTTTACAGAAATGTCCTGTTTGGTGACTTGCCTTAAGGCCGCAGTAATGGCATCGAGGTGATCGTTATTGATCTTTCCTCTCATAAAGTCGTTGCAGACGGCTAAAGTAGCCTCGTTCTGCGCAATTGAAACTAAAGTTGTGGGTCTGATAAAGGTATGGAAAGCCGGTTCCGAGAGGGTTTTTATCAATACTTCTCTTACTTCAGCCCAGATGTCCTTAGTCGACTTCAATAGACGGACATCGTCCTTATCTTGATTACTCATGTACCAGTCCAAATCGAGAGAGTAAAACCAGGACAAAGCCCAGAGAAACGCGCGAATGTCGTTTCCGCTTGGATAAGCGATCGCCGTTGCCCACCAATCGTAAATTTTTTGGCCAGCCCAAATTCAGGACTGGCGCGAAGTCGTTGGTCGAGATGATAGCATAGCTGTTTATTTCGTAAGCCAACAATTTTTATAAGTTTGGCTGTGCAGGAGTTTATTGTCTATGAAACGCACATTACGCGGCTCGCTCGCTAAAGTGAAGAAGGGAAGCGGCTTTCTGAAGAGAATGTCTTCGAAAGCTGGACAGAGGGTAATTAAAGCCCGGAGAGCCAAGGGGCGCTATCGGATTTCCGTGTAGGCAATCGGTGCTACCGTCTGCCGAGAGACTGCGGCGCTCTAGCGTCTTTCAACGAGCCTACACTGGCAGGAAGAGTATTCCGTCAGATCTGTTCACGTTGTATATCTTGCCTCGCACCCATCAAAAGAGGAAAGTAGAGAGCTCTGAATCCGACCGGCCACAACGGCTGCCTCTAGTGGGCTTTGTTGTGTCGAAAAAGACCTGTAAAAGGGCCTCCGATCGAAACAGGGCAAAAAGACGGGTTCGTGAGGCATATCGGCTATTACGGACCGGAGCTTATAAAACTAATAAGACTGATGAAGTTGAAGGAAACAATTTGTATGATGTCATGGGGTCATTGCCACAATGGTACGCCCTGGTTTGGGTCTTAAATGAAACCGTGGTAAGTGCCACTTGGGAAGAGATTTGTAAGAGAATGGAAGGATGTTTGAGCGAGGCCGCCCGAAAATTTGGTCAAAAGCAGTCCTAACGTTGATTCGGGGCTATCAAGCTACCCGAGGACTGCGCACGCCAACATGCAGGTTCTACCCATCTTGCTCTCAGTATGCGGTGATCTCCATCTCCAAACACGGCTTGATGAACGGAATTGCACTTAGTGCCATAAGAATGGGCAAATGCCATCCCTTTCACAATGGTGGTGTAGATGAAGTTCCTGACTCCATCTTGTGGGACTGGCGTGCCGTAATAAACAAAAAGCCTGTGGCTGGAGTAAGAGGATAACTCGTGAATTTTGATATCGCATACAAGGTGATGTTGCCGGCTCTGCAGTTTTTTGCCGAAGTCACTCACAGTTATGGATGGTCCATCATTTTGCTCACACTTGCTGTGAGAATCATCGTTTGGCCATTAGTAGCAAAGTCGACAACTTCAATGATGCGCATGTCCAAGCTGCAACCGCAGTTGAAGGAATTACAGAATCGCTATAAGTCGGACCCGGAACAACTACAGAAGAAAATGATGGAGTTCTACTCCAAAAACAAGATGAACCCGATGAGCGGATGCTTGCCGACACTAATTCAACTACCGATTCTTTTTGCTCTTTTCGCCGCTTTCTCAGGACCACCATTTGGTGACAAGCTCATAGATGTCAAAGTCAACGTTGTTGAAAAGACACAAGATCTAAAACAAGCTGAAACGTCTTCCAACAATAGTGCTTACATTTCTCCCGATAATAAAGCGGCAAAGATAGTGGTATTTCCTGGTGAATCCACTGTCGCCCAGGGTGACAGCCTTAACTTTGGAACACGGGCAATCGAAGGCGAGTTATCCAAAGACTTCAAGGCAACCTGGAAAGTCGTTGGTCCGGACAACAAGAATGCGCAGGGACCCGAGTCAGATCCTATGAATGCGGCAATCAGCTCCGACGGTCATGCCACGTTTCAAAAACCCGGCGAATATCATGTCATTGCAAGAATCCCAGGCATTGCCAGGAACGAACACTTTGGTTACCTGCAAGGACTGGGAAAAGTGGCTAATGGCCTTGATCTGTTAAAGCCGAACAATTGGGACACGCTTAGCTTGATTGTTTTGTTTGGAGCGACTATGTTCATTTCCCAAAAGTTCACCGTCACTACGCCGAAACCAGCTCCAGGCGAAGAATTGGATGAGCAGCAGTTGATCCAACAACAAACCGCAAAAACAATGCCGGTTGTCGCAACCGCAATGTTCTTTTTCATCCCGCTGCCAACCGGTGTTTATCTCTATCTGGTTGTATCAAACGTCATCCAGACATTGCAAACCTTTCTAATCATGAAAATGCCGGAACCAGCATTTGTAGATGTTACAGACGGCGACAGCTCAAGCAGCAGCAACGGGCAAAGTTCTGAAAAACCGAATGGTAAAAAATCCGGAGAGGCAAATGGTACCGGAAATGGTGGCACAAGTTCGTCCAGTAAAAAGAAAGCAAAAAAAAATAATGAGAAGAGTGGCAAATGAATTACCCAGCATATCTCGACAACGCTAAAACCTATCTCGAAAAAATCCTGGCTATCCTCGACATTGAAGCTGCTGTCATTGAGGAAGATGTTGATGAAACGACGAAATGCTATCGCATCGAGTGCAAAGCAGACGATGCTCGTGTTTTGATCGGCAGGAGCGGACAAACGCTTGAATCGCTTCAGTTCGTGATCAGGCAAATGTGCCGGAGCAACCAGAGTGAACAAGGTCCTTTTGTAGTTGACGTGCTTGACTATCGCGGTCGGCGGAAACGCTCCCTTGAAGATCAGGCAAAACGCGCTGCGGTGGCCATATTGAATGGAGAGCAGGAAAGATTTGCTCTTCTACCCATGAATCCATATGAAAGAAGGATTGTTCACCAGTACCTTCACGAAGACTTTCCGGATCTAGCCTCTGAAAGTGAAGGCGAAGGACCAAATCGCCATATTGTTATCAGTTTCAAGGGCCTACCAGACGGCAAAGCGTCCAAGAAAAATCATGCCGATGACGATGAGGACAGCTATTTCGCTGAATCAGACTCCGCCTCCCATGATGAAAAAGACGAAAGTTATCTGGAAGAAGAGGAAAGCGGCTTGCAAAGCGACACCTAAACATTGTCGCCCTGATCATTTCCAACTAAAATACTTCATAGGAATCAAGGAAACATTGACCTCTTTTTGGAGGGACTTGCGTGACCGAGCCAGAGGGGACTCCCGTTCAATCGGAGTCTAGCGAGATCAAACAACCGAATCCTTCCGCCGGGAGCCCTCCTAAAAGGGCCCCCTTCAACAATTTTTTCCTGGCCCTTAAGCATATAAACGAAGCATCCGTTTCCGAAACCGTCCGCCAGCGATTCTCAGACTACGTCACGATTGGGATCGTGATTTTGTGCATTCTGAGCCTTCTTATGGCAGTTTCCTTCCCCGTTCCAACCGGATTCCGGTTGCTGCCGCTCCTCTTCACCATCGGTGCGGTTGTCTTTTACATAATCAATCGGCTGGGCATTATGATCAGCCTTACGCCGCGCCAGGCTTTGATTGTCTGGCAAATACTTGTTGCCGGCTTCTGGCTGGGGGTAACAAGTGCCATGTTGGTTATGCTGGTTGTTATTTACTTTTTCCAACATCCATTCAACTACTGAGGCAAGGTGGTGCACCGCCCTGACGTGATTCTGACTGCGCTCAGAAAATCGTTGTTTGGATTTCTTTTCGCCCTAGCATGCCTTGTAGCCGCAGTAAGCCCAAGCGCAACAGAAGCGGCATTTACAAACTTAGAAACCCAGAAAGTTGTCTATGGAGCGCCCTGGGAGCCGATTGGTTTCTATCCAATTCGCGCTATCGATTCAGGATCGTACTATGCTCAAACGCTTGTCTATGAGCCATTGATCAAGTATGACGCCGCCATGAACATCGAGCCTTGTCTGGCGGACTCTTATTCGATCTCAGAAAACCGGCTTAAATACACGTTTCACATTCGCAAGGGCGTCCATTTTTCCGATGGGCAAGAGCTTACCGTTAACGATGTAGATGAATCATTCAAGTTGGCTACATCGAAAGGATCACCTTTTAGAGGCGACTATAAAGATGTAGATGGATTCAAAGCCGATGATGCGGACACATTTTCTGTCACCTTAAAAGTCCCGAACGCTGCTCTATTGTCGCGCATCGCCGAATTGAGAATTTTGCCGGCCCGCCTTCTTAAGACAGCTGACCAGGGGCGAACTTTTTTAAGCCGCAACCCCATTGGTACCGGTCCTTTTCGCCTTGCTAATTGGGAGTCCGGCTTAGAACTTGTCTTTGTGCCGAACGAGCACTACTGGGCGGCGAAACCGCAGATTGGCAGTTTGATTTGGCGCATAGTTCCGGATAGAGCACTGTTGGCAGTGGCGCTCAATCGAGGCGAAATCGATATTGCTCAGGTTGATCCGGAAAGTTGGGAAAGCGTTCTAAAAGCAAACAAGCAAATTGTGCTGGAGCGCTTTAGCGGCTCCAGGACGGTTTATCTGGGCTTCAATCTCAGTAAGCCTCCCTTTCAGTACAAAAAATTTCGCGAAGCGGTAGGACTGGCGATTGATAGACAAAAATTGATCGCGCATCTCTACGATGGTTTTGCGATCGTGCCGACAAGCGACATGCCTAAAGGCAGTCCTTATATAAACCCGGCAGTGAAGACTTTACCCTTCAACCAAAATCTTGCCAGAGAAGAACTGCTCCAGGCGGAAAAGGAGACAGGCACAAAGGAAGTGGCTTTTAAAATCCTGACGCTTCGCGACTTTCAGGAACTGGCTGAGATCGTTTCAAATGATCTAGATAAAGTTGGCATCAAGACAGAGGTCGAAATAGTTGAGTATGCAACTCTTCGAAAAATGTATTTGCAAACGGGACGTTTCACTGCATTTATATGGAGCCGTTCCGCCGGTCCAGACCCGGAGAGTGGGCTTGTCTGGGGCAAAAACGGGCCGCTCAATTTTTGCCATTTCGACAATGCAGAGGCCGAAAAATTATTGGAAGAGGGCCGTTATCCAAGCTCATCGGCAGCCCGGCATGCCGCCTACGATCATTTACAAAGCGTCCTAGCCAGTGAGCTGCCGTGGATATTTATGGCTCAGCCCGACCTTCTTCTTGCCCATTCGGAAAGACTCCAAAATACAAGGAAGGCTGGTCAAGAGATGACCGGCCTTCCCTGGGATAATCCATTATTTAACGCACCAAACTGGCAAATTAAATAGTTTTACGCAACCGGACGCCGAGAGGCGTCCTTAGTGAGGACGTACCGTCGCGTAATGACTACTTGCTGGTTGTAGTGGTGGTTACGGTTATGCCTTGAATGTTCGAACCAGGACAAATCGGGCTGTTGCCGAGATGTTCACGGTACCAACGCAGAGCTTCAGCCATTTTATGGATGGCGTGACGACGTGCGGATGGAATTGTGTAGCTTGGGGGCTTCAAGTGGAAGTATCTTCCTTCATCGCCACAGGCCTGCCCAAACGCTGGTAAGGTTGCTGCGGCCAAAGTCGCTATAGCAAGAATTGCTGATCTCATTTAAACGTCCTCTCCCTTTCTGAATATG
This sequence comes from Actinomycetota bacterium, assembly GCA_903970355.1. Lineage (GTDB taxonomy): Bacteria > Cyanobacteriota > Vampirovibrionia > Obscuribacterales > Obscuribacteraceae > CAJCIF01. The sequence goes on along the minus strand of CAJCIF010000386.1, from coordinate 722 downwards.
TGATTGGCCAACTCCAATCATCGATATAAGACATCCAGCTCATTATACTGTTCCACGACGCATGAAAATAATGTCAAGATTTACTTTGTAAAAGACGAGTAAGCCTGTCAGTTAGTACCCGCATGAAAATGTGGCAAAACTATATATGGGGGATGTGCTTTTGGTTTGCCTGATAAAGCTTCAAGGCGCCAGAGAGGTAGCCTTCGTAACGGTTTTCAAGTAGAATCGTCTGAACTGATGCAGAGAGTGAAAGGCTCAGACTTGTCTAAGACCGAACAAGCTTCCGCAAGCGAAGAACAGGTGCCGATATCGGCATCTGATATACATTTGGCCAGTCAGTGGTTCGTTGAAAGCGTGGCTAATCAACATGGCTCACGCAGTTTGTTATTGACCGAATTCAATCCGGAGTACGAAGCCATACTGAATGGGGCTTTACAGGTATTGAGATCGCGCGGGATCGAACCGCTTGAATTGACTGGTGAAACGATTTATAAGCAGGCCGAATATGTTTGGGATCTTGCTGTCAAAACAGGAAGCTTCGGCAGACCGGTCGCTAGCAAATTAGAACTTGATATCACCGGTGCTACCGTACTTGTGATCCGTCTTTTAGAAGCACCAGAAACGGCACGGCAGCTCTGGTATCTCTATCACTATGTATTTTACCCAAGAGCTCTAAACGAAAAACCAGTGCTGGTTACTACTCCATTGGGTTTTGAAGAATT
>CAJCIF010000385.1 GCA_903970355.1 Actinomycetota bacterium | reverse complement strand
AGACAATATTCCTGCAGTATCTCAAGCGCTCGTTGATCCAAAACATCACGTCAAGCTGAGAGCATTTATTGAGAAGCTAGTTTCAGACGATCCAGACATAGCCAAAGAAATGGAGAATGATCCGCTAATTCCAAAGAGTCTAGGACTAGGCGAACTCCTTAAAACAGATCGATTCACGGGGAAAACGATCGCGTTCGCTAAGAAAGTAGCCCCTAATACTCCCGTTCTAATTTTGCAGGGTGGCATGGATAAATGCGTGGTACCGGATGCAGCGATAAAACTTGCATCCAATCTTCGTACCTCGGATCAAGTATTGCGTTTTCTCTACGCTCACGGGCATTTGCTGCTGGAAACCTCATATGTCAGCCCCATTGCTATCGATTCAATGACGATCTGGTTTGTGAACCATAATTCTGAGCACAGGAAAGAACTGCAGGACATGCGAGAAGATTTGTACGCCCTAGGCGGACAACGAACTGCAAAGTAGCTTTGCTGTCAAACTATTTCGCGTTTTCTAGAAATGCTGTTTGAGTTTGATCAAATAGATCGTGCCAGTTTGTTTGAGCAGATTATCTTGCACATAACAAACTATGCTTCCGCCATCGCCACTCCAGGAGCTATCTGCTGCGACAAGCTTCTTCTTACCAGGTTGATTGAAATTCGTGAGGCGTTCTTTCTCTGTTCCGTCTGGATTCATGATCCATAAATCGGTTCCTTTGTTTACATTTTCATTCGTGCTCATCCAAATAATTTTCTTTCCATCCGGAGAACATTCGGCGTGTTCGTTGTAGCCTTCGGTAGTCAGTCGTGCGACCGCTCCGGAAGCAATGTCCAAGCTATAAATATCGTTGTCCATGAAGAGAGGCTTTCCGGATTTTGCATTGCTTGAAAAAATCAACTTCGAACCGTCTGCGTTGAAACCATGACTCTCGTAAAAAGCAGGACCCATCGGTTCAAGAGTACGAATATTTGTAAGAGTCGGACCGTTATCATCAATTGCAAAATCGGCAACGCAAAGAGACCACAATCCGTATTCTTTAGATTTATCCAAAACATGCGGTTTCTGACGCATCTGGCTCCAGGCAAGCCTCTTGCCATCAGCAGAAAAATGCGGATGCAGCACACCAGTGTCAGGTGTGTCCGGCAAATTTGTAAGCGGACTGGCATTTTTGCCATCAAAAGAAATAAGCCACAAATCATTGCCGTGACCAAATCCGGGAGGACTTTTTCGGCCGGGCTTTTCAACCTGTATGACAAGATATTTGCCATTTGGATGCCAGGCTGGATTACTGCGATCGCCGCCCTTTATTTTGTCGTTGGAACATGTTATGCATTGAATGTTTTTTCCATCAGGCTGCATTGTGTAGATTTCGAATTGATCGTTAACGGATCGATCAAATGCAATCGGGCCGCCTGACAGCCAATCAACCCTGCCACCATTCTTAGCAATTTGCCCGACATTATCAACGTAATTGGCTGACGCCGGAAGAGCTGCCAGACAGAACGCAATAAATGAAGTAACGAATGAACGCACTTTGTTTCCCCTATCGTGAGGCTTCCGAACAATGCTAGCAAACATCAGGGCGAAGGAATTAAAATCACGCAGGATTCAGAAATCAACGTAGGACAAAAAAATGCAAATCGGAATGGTCGGTCTAGGTCGAATGGGCGCCAACATGGTCAAGCGACTAATGAAGGCAGGTCACCAATGCGTCGTTTATGACCTTAATACGAAGTCAGTCGAAGCTTTGACCAAAGAAGGCGCCAAGGGTGCAACTACAGTAAAAGAATTTGTGGATAAGCTTGAAAAGCCTCGTGCTATATGGCTGATGGTGCCCGCCGGAGTTGTTGACAAGACTCTTGAAAGTCTCGTTCCACACTTGCAATCCGACGACGTTATTATCGATGGTGGCAATTCCTACTATCACGATGACTTGCATCGTTCAGCTCGATTAAAAGAGAAGGGCATTCACTACATCGATGCCGGAACAAGCGGTGGAGTGTGGGGTGTAGAAAGAGGCTATTGTCTTATGATTGGCGGTGAGGAAGTTGCCGTTAAAAGACTAGAACCAATTTTTAAATCTCTTGCGCCCAGCGTTGAATCTGCGTCTCGAACTCCGAGCCGGACCGGCGAGTTTAAAAGTGAAGAACACGGTTATCTTCATTGTGGGCCAAGCGGTGCAGGGCATTTTGTAAAAATGGTGCACAATGGTATCGAATACGGTGTGATGGCAGCTTATGCCGAAGGCTTGAATATCCTTCGCAACGCAAACATCGGTAAGACTCAACAAGTCACTGACGCTGAAACGACGCCGTTAAGACATCCGGAACTGTACCAGTATGATTTGGATCTAGCGGCTATTACAGAAGTATGGCGACGAGGAAGTGTCATTGCGTCCTGGCTATTGGACTTAACTGCCGATGCTTTGGCCCAGAGTCCTAACCTGGAAGAATACAGCGGACGTGTTTCAGATTCCGGTGAAGGACGTTGGACAATCACCGCTGCCATCGACGAGGCTGTCCCCGTTCCTGTACTCAGCACTGCTCTCTATGAACGTTTTAGTTCCAGAATGGATGCTGATTTTGCGGATAAAACGCTTTCAGCAATGCGTTTTAAATTCGGTGGACACAACGAAAAGCCTGGTACTTAGTTTATCTTTCCGGCTTTTCATGCGTGGTTCCGTCTAAATAGGTAACCATTCTCCATTTGTGGAGCCCTTGCGATCCGCTTAAGGCGGGTTCGCGCCTGATGTCGTGCTTGTTGATTAGTGGTCCTGTGCAAGTAACCAAGACTAATTGCGGATGGGCTGGATCGCCCGGTGCAAATATTCTGTTCCAGGTACTTTGATCCTTTGGATCTTTGACGATTTCGTGGTGCTGGTACGTGTAAGCAGTGCTTGTACCATCGGCTCCTTGAAGCGTAACTTGATCCGGTCTGCCATGGTGAATACCAAGGTGATCTAGTTTGTAGAGTGGTCCTGGATTTGAGCCGAATGAAACGTGTCCGGCAATAATTGTTTTGCCTGGAATATCATGTTTCCATTCACCAAGATGGAAAGGATCACGAGGCGGCACCATATCATCACCATGTTTCGCTTCGTAGTGATGCTCTTCTTTTCCGGTGCCCACCTTCTCAACTGGAACATGGTTCAATCCAATGCTCGGAGCCGAAAGATTTTCCTGGTTACCTGCTCTTTGAATGTTGTAATGCTCGCGATACTTCTCCTGCATGCTTGCGATATGACCGGTGTGAAGACCAGTGAATACGCCAGTTGGAATATCCGGGGGTGCAGGTTTATGTGTTGGCAATGGCGGACTTTCTGTATGACGCGGTGGTGTCAATACGAGCGGAGGCACTATCACTTCAGGTAAACATGGTTGAAACGGGTTCGGAAACAGCCCACATCCGTGACGCGGTGGCGGAGTTTCCGTGATAATCGGTGGTAAATGAGGATGTTTTGGTGGTGGTGGTGG
>CAJCIF010000384.1 GCA_903970355.1 Actinomycetota bacterium | reverse complement strand
GAATTATTTGGGCAAGTAAATTGTCTGGTCGAATGCCGGCCTCTTGCGACCAGGGTTCATTGGTTAAACATTTTTGGTCTTCGTTCATGTTCGCCCCTATAAGAGCAGTGCCGATCACCGCCTTTCTTAACTGAAGCTAATATAGCCAGGTCTTGTGGCAAACTTATGACATCTAAGAAACAGGCAAGGAGTAATTCTTGGCCGGTCACGAACCCAAGATTATGCGGCAAACATTAGGCCAGTCCGGTGCATCTTTTGTGCCTGCACCGTACCCGACAGATTTAATTGCTTCAAAACGAGGCAATCGTCCCCAATCTTGACTAATTTCGGCCATGATCGCCACTGCTGTTGGTGTCAAACACTCAAAGTCAATTTCAAAATCGAGCGTGGGCGCTTGCACATCTGCCAGCATTCGAGCCACTGCCGGAGCCGGCAACGGAAAATGGCCGTGTTCCATTTTCACTATTCCTCTGCCCAGTGGAATTCTCGATATAAAACTCTTTTCCAAACCAAGCATGTGATAGCCAATGGCAAATCCAGTGATGTCTACTATTGTGTCAACTGCACCCAGCTCGTGCAGATGAACTTCACTTGGTGGGATACCGTGCAATTTGCCCTCACAGACAGCCAATCTTCGCACTATACGCAAAGCAAGGTCTTTGGCTGGTTCAGCAATTTTCGATGACTCAATAATCTTTTCTATTTCGCTGGCTTTACGCTCATGAACGTGATCATGTGTAATAACGTCCACCTTCTTAGCGGTAATAGAGCTGCGCTGCACGCTCGCAACGGCTATTTCGAAGCTGTCTTTGGGAAGAGCAAGTTTTTTCAGTTCGCCTAACCATAGTTGTTTGTCCAAACCGGCATCTAATAACGCGCCTAAGAGCATGTCTCCGGCGGCACCAAATTGACAATCAAAATATGCAATATTTGTTTCGGGCATAGTTTCCATGCTGGTATCTTATATTAGTTCTGCCAGGGAATGAATTATGGCTATCACAAGCGAGAACAAGCAACGACTAAAATCGCGGCTTGCTAAAGCAATCGGTCATCTAAACGCCGTCCACAAGATGGTTGATGATGAACGTTACTGCATTGATGTCCTTACACAATTGAAAGCGGTTCAATCAGCACTTGATAAGACTGCCCAACTCATGCTGCATCAACATCTCAACACCTGTGTTGTAGAAGCCGTCAAAGCGGACGATTCAAAGAGAGTAATGGATGAGCTCTGGCAGCTACTTCGCAAAAGCAGCGACAACGAAGAAGATATCGTCGAGTTTAAATCAGTAACGAAATTGAAAAAATGCTGTGAAGAAAACCCCACCCGGGGGATGGCTTCCGGCAGGGAATCTCTTTGAGTACACTAAGACATTTCCTTTGAGGACATGAAAGTGCTTCCTTGTTGCTGGCATAACTGCATTGATTACCTTTTACAGATGCTGCCATTTGCCGCCTTTTTCGCACTGACGGCCAAACCTTTTTTACATTCGCGCAAACACACTGCCGTAAGCAAAGACGGGCAAACTTGTTGCCACAAGGGTCAAGAATAATACGCTTCTCTCGCTTTGACATAAGAGAGCACTAAAGTTGTAAGCGTTTTGCCGAGGCGCTGTTCTCCCTCTGCCATTATTGGCGGTGTGCCTTGCGACAAATACAAGTAGGCTGTGTTACAAGAACGGGCTAGCGCATAAACGTATCTGTTCGCCTGTTCCGTCGAAATGCCAGTTGGCATTTCCGAAACGGCGGGCATGTTTTCGATAGCGCTGAGATCCAACACTAAACCGCACGGGCCGCCAATTGCCGAGACGTACTCTTCTGCTTTTTTGAGAGCATCTGCAAAAGACAATTCGCTTCTTAGAGCAAATTGTTCATACGTAACGTATTTGAAATCGGCAGCGCTTAAGCGATCCAACATTTCGCGTGCATTATTTGCTTCCTGCAAACCAACTACGAAATAACCTTTTAAAAGATCATCTGCATGAGCATACGTAAAAGAATTGCCGGCGTGCCGTCCTTCTAGAATTCGGAAACCGGCATGCATATCGCAATTTACAACGGAGATACCTTCCTCGGGCAAAATGCTTGCGCCTTTGTGCAAAGCCGCAACTGTTCCTTTCAAGATCGGATAGGAGTTATTGCTGCCGCCGCCAACGATTATGGGCTCCAACCCAGCTGTTACTACCTGCTCGATAATTGGTGCCAACCTCATGTCTATCGCCGCGCAGAGTTCGCGAAGTTTGTGAATTGGTACACGCCCCGTCGCTTGCAGCGACTGCAGTTCGTTTTGCAAATCACCTAGAGTTAATTCGCCAAGCATCAAAATGCGCGAACAATCAACAAATTGATTCGATTGCAAATTTACGAAGGAGCGTAAAAATTCTTTCCAGGCACCATTTATGCCACCACGCCCAAAGTTCGCTCTAATGCCTATGTCTTCCGGAATTCCTAGAATTGCATAGCGCGCACCATCTACTGCCGCAAGATGTAGGTTGGCTTCTAATTCTGTCCAGTGATCGCTTGCAAGGAAAATTAGATCCTGGCCAATTTTTGTCTCCGCTTCTCTCAAATGAATGAGATGGGCCAGTGTCTCTGGTCCGAAAACTTGCAAGTTTGTGGATGTGTGCATCATGATGCGATAATGCCATCATATCAACACTTGTTTTATGGCGTAGCACTTGTTAAGAAGCAAACATCCTCGTTTTCAGGCTCTTTCAAGCCTTGCTGCACTCTTGTTTCTGAGTACCGCCAATGCCTCATTTGCCAACCAATCTGTCTTATTCGTCAAACAACTCCATAGAGAGTTTGGGCAGGCTAACTTATACCTGAGCAAACGCGCCATAAGAGTCGAGAGCCCCAGTCTTCAGGTCGTTTATCTTGCGAAAGCACCCGATTGGAAAGTATTTATTTTTAGCAAGGAGCGCGGCGTCTATACGGATGATGCCTTCGCGCACTGGATAGCACGCGGCGTTAGGCCCACAGCCGTTACCCAATCAGACTTAAGCGATGTTCCGGTCACCGAAGGTCCGCACAAGAAGTTATTCGGCTATGATGCTACTGAATACTCGCTTGTCGTAACCAAAG
>CAJCIF010000383.1 GCA_903970355.1 Actinomycetota bacterium | reverse complement strand
TACGGGACCAACAGGCGCATCTTGCACGGGCTATCATCTGGATCGGATATGTCGGGCGTTCGCTCGATTAGTTGGTTTATGTTCCACTGCAGGTAAATCTATGTTTGGAGTGAAGAAAAGTGAGCTCAGCCCGGAGCGGGTAAAAGAGGCACTGGCAACTGTTATTGACCCCGATCTCCATCAAGATATTGTTAGTCTCGGCATGATTTCTGAGATAAAAGTAAATGGCGAAAAGGTTTCCTTCAAGCTCACGCTCACAACACCAGCCTGCCCCGTTAAAGAACAAATAGAGTCCCAATGCAAACAGGTTGTTGAAGCACTGCCTGGCGTCAAAGAAGTGGAAATGAAATCGGAGGCAGCAGTTGCAGGCCAGCGCAAACTTCCTGGCAGCAAGGAGCCTATCGAAGGCATTAAACAAATCATCGCCGTAACTTCAGGTAAGGGTGGTGTGGGCAAATCCACAGTTGCCGTAAACCTGGCAGTCGCCCTTGCTAAGCTTGGCGCCAAGGTGGGTTTATTGGATGCCGATGTTACAGGCCCCAATGTTCCTATCATGATGGGTGTTGAGGATTATCAACCGCAAGCGAAAGACAATCGCATCCTGCCGGCTGAGAATTTCGGCGTCAAAATTATTTCGATGGCATTTTTCGTGTCTAAAGATACGCCCATTATCTGGCGTGGACCAATGCTCGACAAAGCGATCAGGCAATTTTTGCGTGACGTTGTGTGGGGCCAACTCGATTATCTAATCGTCGATATGCCGCCCGGAACAGGTGACGCACAGCTAACAATGGTACAAGCCACACAACTTTCTGGTGGCGTAATCGTTACCACTCCTCAAGACGTGGCGCTTTTGGATGGCCGTAAAGGCTATGCGATGTTCCAGCAAATGGGTGTACCTGTGCTGGGCTTTGTCGAGAACATGAGTTATTTCCAGCCGCCAAATTCAACGGAACGATATGAAATCTTTGGACACGGTGGTGGCAAAAAATTAGCGGAAGAATACGATGTTCCCTTCCTGGGAGAAGTGCCGCTTGATCCCTCCGTGCGCATCGGTGGTGATGAAGGTCAGCCCATTACTGCACAGAATATCGATCATCCCGTTTCAAAAGCTTTCATAGAAATTGCAAAGCAAGTTGCAGCGCAAATAAGCATTCACGCCTTAGCACCTGTAGAAGCTGAAGCCTAGTTGTATCTGAAATCGATATGGCAGCCTGGCATTTTTTTCTCCAGGTAATGTTTATCTTCAACGGTAATGTGCGTCGAGAAAACTTCTAATTGAGTCAGATTGGGCAGTCCCGCTAAACTTCGAACAAACTTACTGTCAAACGCTTTCCCGTTTATGTCCAAATATTCGAGATTTTTGCCTTTGGAAATGAAAAGCGCTATGTCACTGTCCTTTAGCTTTTCGTTCCAGTCATCGAATTGTAGTCGATTCAGTTGCGTGAGGTTTTTGAGACCGCTAATGTCTTTCAGCGTTATAGGATTGCTACCGATTTGAAGGTTGCGCAAAGATTTTATTTGCCCGATGTAGCGGCAGCAAGCCGGTGTAATTTTTTGTGGTGCGTGCATGATGAAGGACTGCAAATGATTCAGGTGAGGTAAAAAGGCCAAGTCGTCATCTGAAAAATAATCACCACTGAGATCGAGAACTCTCAACAAGGGCATTTCCGTTAAATAAGTTAGCCCCTTTAGGGTGATGCGATGGGGCGTAGCTTCTTTGCGGTGCCCGTTCGCTTTTTTGTCGTTATTGACATCCCTTATGTTGAGATTTTGCAGTGTTTTCATCATCCGCAATTTTGCAAGACCGGCATCCGTTATTTTCGTTCCGCCAAGATCCAAAGACTGCAAAGGCATTTTCGCCAGATAGGGAATTACTGAGTCGCCCATCTCATTTTCGATTAGGCTCACTCCCAAAAGCTTCGTTTGTTTGGAAAGATGTTCTAAGACAGGCTTGGATAGGACAGCTAAGCCTAATTTCACAACCGAGCCATCTTCAGTCTTTCCTGCTGCCACTTCATCGATATGTTCCATCAATTTGCGATCAATTAAGTCGTTGGAAGTAAACTTTTCATAAACCAATTGTTCAGACTCGCCTACATCTTTGATTTGCTCCTGTGCTTTTGAAAGCCCCAATTTATTTTGCTTTACTTGTATCTTGAGGCGTTCGAGTGGATCGCTTAGATCTGGCTTGTGGCTGTCAGTCATTGCAGTCGTTTTAAATGCATTGAATCCAAACAACGAACCAGCTAATACAAGCAACACAAAAGCCGAGACAAGCGCTATCTTCTGTTCTTTGATGAATTTTACGATTTTGTTGTTGACGACATGTGCGCCAAAAGAATTTCCTTCAAAATCACCAGCAGCGATCGATTCAAGTGCATGTGACATGTCGGCAAAACTAGCGAATCTTTCAGCAGGCTCCTTTGCCAGAGCTTTGGAAATCAGCTTTTCTACGCTGGCTGGAAATTTACGGCCCATCGATGCTTCGTTGAGGGGCGGCGGATCAGTGTTAATGTGCTGGACAACAACATCAAAAATATTGTTACCGGAAAAAGGTGGTGCACCGGTGAGGCACTCAAACAAAATGCAACCAACAGAATAAATATCGGTAGCAAAACCTACTTTTGTGCCTTTTGCCTGTTCAGGACTCATATAGGCTGGGCTGCCCAGAATTTCACCAGTGTTGGTGAGGGTGGCTGCTACTCCCACTTCTGGCGTATCGACTTTCGCTATACCAAAGTCGACTATTTTCACTTGATAGTGGTCGTAGCCTACTGGAATAAGCATTATGTTACTGGGTTTGAGATCTCTGTGAATAATCCCTTTTTCGTGCGCATGCTCCATGGCCTTCGTAATTTGCAGAGCAATATCGATCGCTTCGGACAGCAAAAGAGCGCCGCGAACTTCAATGAGGTCTTTCAAGCTCTTTCCATCGATCAAATCCATGACCATGAAAGGCACGCCTTCAGGTGTGACACCCAGGTCATAAACATGAACGATGCCAGGATGCTTCAGGCTACTGACCGCCTGACCCTCTTTCTGGAAGCGCCGCACGTCATAACTGGCGAGGCGCCCAGTTTTTAGCATTTTTATGGCGACAAAACTTTTTAAAGCGACGTGCTGTGCCTTGAAAACCAAGCCCATACCGCCTTGACCCAATATTGCCTGGTATGTATAGGGCCCACAAAGAGCCAAACCCGGCTTGAGTAGCTCGATATTGGTCGAACCATCGTTTGGGCAAGTGGAATGTCCGCTATTAAAAACGTCACCGCAACTGCGGCAACGGTATTGTTCAACCATTCCGTTTATCCTGATAATTGGCTGGCAAGGGTGCAGCCCGGCTTTTAATTAGCCTGTTGTCCGAAATATATATGCACAGATATTGGCCTTTTTAGTCTTCTTTCGGGTTAAAAGGGCGTCTTGTTTACGTGGCTAAAAATGAGTTGACCACATTTGAGCATTCCATTGAAAGTTCCTGGGCGAAAGTTGTTTTTGAGATTGTGCACTGTATTCGGTGCCTTCGCCGACAAAGCAAAATTTCTGACTACTTAGGGGGCACTTCGTATATACGAAGTGCCTTCGTTTTAAATTTTGACTTTAGCAGTTATCATATTTGCATTGAGCAGAGCCTGAACTGACTAATGTTGACTAATCTGACAATTTCAAATTTTGCGCTGATCGAGCATCTCCGGCTTGATTGGACGAAAGGACTCAATGTCCTCATTGGTGAAACCGGTGCAGGAAAATCGATCATCATAGATGCGTTGAGCACTCTCCTTGGTGCAAAGGCGGGACCATCCGTTATACGTTCCGGTAAAGAAAAGGCGCACATAGAGGGAATTTTTTCCGCAAACTCTACCGTCATGGCCTGGCTCAAAACAAACGAGCTCGTCGATGACTCCGGCGAGGAAATAGTGGTATCGCGAGAGGTGACAAAGACCGGTTCTCGCTTTCGCATTAATGGCACTTTAGTAAATCAGCAACTCGTTCAAGAGGTTCGCCAGCTCTTGTTCAGTGTTCATGCTCAGCATGAAGCACGAACGCTTTTGTCACCGCAAGCGCAACTTGAACTATTGGATTCGATGGCCGACAAATCGCATCAGAAGCTCGTTGAAAAAGTGCGCACCATCTACGAAAGGAAACGAGATCTTTCTTTGCAGCTCAATGAGCTTCGTATATCAGAGGAAGAGCGGCTCAGGCGAATTGATTTCGCTCGTTTTCAACTAAGCGAATTAAACGAAGCGCATTTAAGCGAAGACAATGAAGACGAGACCCTTATACAGCAAGAACGGGTGCTCACCAACTTTACACTCCTGGACAGTCAAACGGCACTGGCTCAGGATAATTTATCTGGTGGCGAGCACGACGGTGAAAAGAATTGCGCTCTCGATTTGCTTCAGCAAGCTCTTGCCGAATTAGACAAAGCCGTCAAATACGATACCGACCTGGAGTCCATATCTACTTTGCTCCTGGGCAGTCTTGCCAGTGCTGAAGAAGCGACAAAACTGCTTCGTCGTTATAGAGATGGTCTGGAAACAGATCCGGAAACACTCAATATTGTGCAAAGTCGATTAGCACTTCTCAGCACAATCAAAAAGAAATATGGACCGGCACTGAAGGACGCAATTGAGCGCATCGCCGCATTGGAAGAGGATCTCGCCCAGTTAGAAAATGCGCAGGTCCGCGCCGAATCGATCGAGAGCGAATTGAATGAAGCGAGTACAGAACTTTTACAACTATCGGTCGAATTGACCGAAAAACGAAAGAAACTGGCAAAGCAATTCTCTGCAAAATTGCAAGATGAACTGTCAAACCTCGGTATGGAGCGATGCCGGATCGAAATCAACTTTGAGGCTATGGAAGAACCAGGTGCGGCAGGACAAGATCGAATCGAGTTTTTGATTGCCCCCAATCCCGGCCAACCGATCGCGCCGCTTGCCAAAATTGCCTCAGGTGGTGAGCTTTCACGGATTATGCTTGCCATCAAAACAATTTTTGCAAATGTCGATCAGACTCCTACCGTTGTCTTTGATGAAATTGATACCGGTCTGAGCGGAAAAACTTTGCAAGCCATGCGCGACAAACTAATGCGGTTGTCCAAATCTCATCAAATTTTGTGCATTACCCATCAGCCTATTCTGGCTGCTGTTGCGGACAATCATGTCCGCATCCTCAAGCAGCACCTGGATGAAGATACCGTTGTCTCTGCTCGTGTTCTAAACGCTGAGGAACGGGTGAAAGCCCTGGCCGGTATGGCAAGTGGGTATGAAGATGAAGAAGTAGCAATCAACTTTGCACAGTCGCTAATTGATCAAGCAAAGCAGGTTCGTAGCCCGTAATACGACCCCCACTTTATTTGACACAACTGAGCCATTTTCAATAGAATGCTAATTCGCCGAAGAATTGGGGTGTCGCCAAGTGGTAAGGCAGCTGGTTTTGGTCCAGCCATTCCGAGGTTCGAATCCTTGCACCCCAGTTTTCTTTTAGCGATTCTGTCGGTTGAGAATTGAAGTAATTATATGGAAAACATTAAATTAGCCGTGCAAGAGCGCGAGACTAAAACGCCCAATCAATTGCGGCGTGAGGCAAAATTGCCCGGTACTCTCTATGGACCAGGTGACCCCTCGAAAAGCGTTCAAATGGACGAAAAGGAATTCACGCGCTTGCCAAGCGCGGCTTATTCGCACATGATCGAGTTGGATTTTGGGACTGGAGCACCAACTAATGCTCTGATTCGCCATGTCCAACGTAAAGCATCCACAAATAAGATTATGAACGTGGAGCTTTATCGGGTTCGTCTCGATAGAAAGCTAACCGTAACCGTACCGCTTAAATTTGTGGGTGTATCGGATGCAGTTGTTAAGGGTGGGCAGCTTGTTGAATCAAACCTTTCCGCCGATATCGAATGCTTCCCTAACGATATTCCTGATGCAATTGAAGTAGATCTTTCAGTCTTGAAAGAACTAGAAGATGCCATTCACTTTGGTGAGTTGAAAATCTCCGATAAGGTAGAAATTTTGAACCCGCCGGATGAATTGATCTGCAAGGTCATTCAACCTCGCGTTATTGCAGAAGAAACTCCTACTGCCGCGGCGCCTGCGGAAGGTGCTGCTGCTCCAGCTGCTG
>CAJCIF010000382.1 GCA_903970355.1 Actinomycetota bacterium | reverse complement strand
GCGATCCTATTCCACCGATGCCACCAAAAGGAGATCCAAATCCTCCGCCGAACGGAGATCCGAATCCTCCTCCTAAGCCACCATAACCACCGTAAGGTGAATAACCATAGCCGCCATAAGGGCTGCCATAGCCACCATAGCCATAGGGATTGTTGTACATGGATGCGGACTCAAACCCTGCCATTGCAGATCCTATGGCTCTGCCAATCCCGTTTAAGAACCCGCCCTTTTTGGGGACATCCTGGCTGCCGTAATCGCTGTCGGGTGATCCCACATTGGCGGTAGCGTTTGTCGAACTCATTGGTCCAAGCGCGTTTGCCAGCCTGTCGAATCGGTCTGGAATATTCATGTCGCTTGAAGGAGGACTCTGCGGGAAAACAGCTTTTTCCAGGCGCGTCAGTCTGTCTAACAGCGGATCTTTGCTGTACGTTTTCCCCAATACTTCCTTTTCCATTTGATCCGCTTCTATATCGAGCGGTTGTTTATGCTTACTGGCTGCTTTACGCTGCTTAGGCGGTCTGGAGGTATTTCCGAAGGTATCGAAATTTCTTCCTGCCGATCCACTATTGCCAAAGAAAGCACCAGTGCCTAAGCCAGTGCTGCTTCCAAAAGAGGAGCTGCTGCCAAAACCATTGCGGCTAAAGGAACTGCTGCCGGTCATCCCCCCCATTGGAATTGATCCATAACCGGAACTTTCATCATCGTCTTGATAGCCGGGAGAAGGGCTAGCCATGGCGGTGCGGGGCGGATTGTCCAAATCGTCATCTGATGCCCAATCTGAATGTTTCTTGCTGGCAGATTTTGACTTGCTTGGTGGTGGGCTGTAGCTTTGAGAATCGTCGTCGTCTTGCATTGCCGTGGATCGCGAACTGGAGCGGCCGTAACTCGGTGGTGGAGATCCGCCAAAACCATAAGAGCCGGAGGGAGCTGAATAGTCATCTGAAGGTGGTGCTGCTCGCCGGGAAGCACTATAAGCCTTAGCCAGGCGCTGCGACTTGAGAGCTTCTGGGTAGTGTTTTTCTAAATTGGCAATGCGGTCTTCCTGGTTGTCAATATCAGTTGCTTTACCAAGTCCTTTGATTTCGAGGCGATCCAATCTCTCATCAATTGGTTGATCGTCGAATGTCTGGCCGATCATCCGTATTTCCAGCATGGCAACGCGCATCAAATCCTTGTCTGATGCAGGAGGTGGTTGTCCTCCCGGGCTATGCACAACCTGTTTTGGCTGCCGGCTAGACAGTTTCGGCGGTGGTTGGTTGTCTTCTGGTTGCTGTTGATCGGAATCCTGAATTTGTGGACTTTTTTGTTCCGTATTTTCGTTATCAGCAACTACATTTTTGTGCTTCGGTTTCTTAGTGGCAGCCGTCTGCGCGGCATCTCCACTGTCGCTATCTGCGGTTTCGGGTTTATCTAAATTAGTCGCCCCCACCGTCTTCACAAGCTCAGCCAGCCTGTCTTCATCGCTGCCGGGCTTGGCCTGTCCGAAGACAAATTTTTCTACCCTTTCCAGCCTGTCTGCCACAGGGTCGGTCGGGTAATCGTGGGCAAAGAACTTGCTTTCTATCTGGCTGAGATGTTTCAAATCTCCGCTTTTCAAATCCGCGGCAAAGCAGGCCGGCATTGCCAGAAACAAAAGGACTAGTACTGTTGTAGGGCGCATCATCACTTTAATTAAAGCATGTAATCCACAATGCCAGAATCTTACTGCAAAAGCTGCTCTTTGAAAAACTCAATTACTCGATCTACTGCTTTGCGTGTCGGTTCTCCTTCTTTGTCGATCAGTTCCGTAGTAAGCACCGAATGTGGTGGCTTTTTCCCATTCGGATTTGCAAACTTTGGATCAAGTTCGATTGCCTCAAAGCCGTCACCGAATTCTTTTTTAAGCCTGTTAAAGCGCTCTTCAGGACAAAATGTATCGCCATAGAAACGCATGCCGAGAATTTTCGCACCGCGTTTTACTCGCTCGCGTACAGCTTTTAATGTGTCGTCGCTGATGTGCAATTCCGGTCCTTTATCTTTACTAATCGGAAAAGGCAAACTTGGTTGCGAAAGCACCGGGGCCAATAGAAATTCATCAAGCATCATTGTTAATGCGAAGTTGCCCGTGATGCACATGCCGATTGCACCAACACCGCGACCACCCTGTTCTTTGTATGCTTTGGCAGCGAGCGCCCGCAGCCAATCAACAATTGGACTGCTTTCATGCGATGCGAATACGCGAAACTCTTTGCTTATGCATGCTTTTGCTACTTCACAAAGCGCGTATCCCATCGATAGCGGCTTCATGGGAGTGCCAAATAAATTCGGCAAATAAACTGAAAATCCGGAATCAGCTACGCGTTTTGCAAACCGGTAGACCGACGGAATGATGCCTGGAATTTCATGCATCACCACAACGGCTGGCCCGGAGCCGGCTCGATAGACAGTGCGAGTTGCACCCTGGAAAGAGAAAGTTTCTGTTGTAAATCCTGCTAAATTTTCCATTTTCCTTTATTTCACTGTTCTTTAAATCCGATCAGCCGCGCGAAGTAGATAATCTGCGAAGGTGTTGGCTTAGTGATCTGCTTTTGTCCTTCGCCCCAATAAGTGCCTTCCCAGTAGGCAATTGGTTTGTTGCTGTCATCCAAAACGAGTCTAACTGTGCCTTTCCCCACACCATCTCTTCTGTCCTGATGCGTAAGAGGCGGCAATGTTTCTGGAGAGAAGTGACACACTGAAGAACTATCGATTACTGGAATACCTACGAACCGTATCTTTTTGCCATTCACCGTTTCTTCTTTTATGGAGCCAGGCTGTTCCAGAACCATCATCACGTGCCCTGTATTTCCTTCGTGATATTTTTCGTAGTGAGGGCTTTCCCAGGCAATAATGTCGCCCGGTTGCAACTCCGTTACTGAGTTTATTGCCAGCCAACCATTTCGCGGTTGTGAGCTGAGTTGAGCAAAAAATTGTGCATAGTTATCTGCTCTGGGACGGTGACCGCCATTAAAGTCCAGAACTTCTTCGTAGTGTTTACGCGCAACAGTTGTAAGCACATAACTGATGAAACCAGAGCAATCCGTTTCGGTTGTAACGTTGCCGTTTTCTACTTCAACTTGTTTTTTCGCGGAGCCGGGGGTGTGATCGTAGTGATTCTGCCGAGTGTTATCGAAGATCCAAGTCGCTTTTGAAAGAGCTTTGTCTGCTAATTCAGAGCACTCTACTGATTGATAACAAGCGAAAGTGACAACCGACAAAAACAGCAAAGCGATCTTTTGCTTTGTTAGCCCGGAGCGCTTACTAATTACCATATTGTTCTCCGACGATATCGTTGTTAGCGAGGAGCCAGGGCAAGAACACGGGCGGGGCTGCCCGTGCCATTCTCAATTTTAAGGGCACCGCAAAAAATAATAGATCCACGCAAGGGCAAGTTTTCTAATTGATGAAGATTTTCTATCAGAAGTACACCTTTTGCTAGTGCAAATTTGTGCACGGCATAATCCGTTGAAGCGCCCGAATCTACAGATAAAGTATCGATGCCGAAAGCTGATGCTTTGTTGGTTTCAATTAAATATTGAGCTGCTGCTACGCTGTAGCCAGGAAAGTGCATTCTACCGCTTGCGTCTGCATTGCGATAAAGATCTGCATCTTCATATTTTTCACTCCAACCTGTTAAAAGCAAAATGATTGAACCAGGCGTAATGGGAAGAGATTGCTCTGCATTTTTGACATCATCAACTGTAAGCATGTAATCAGCATTTGCTTGAACTTGTTTTCGAACGTCAATAACGACGCCTGGCATTACCAACTTTTCTAGCGGTACGTTATCAATTGTGGCGCCTTTTACAAAGTGTGAGGGTGCATCGATGTGAGTGCCGAAATGTTCCGGAATGGCAAGATAACCGGTTTCGCAGCCATCATTATCAAGCGTGCTAAGTGTCTCATATTTCATTCCGGTGTCGGATGGATCGAATAGTGGAGTTTCGGTGCTGAGAGTGCGTGACAAATCTACGATGGCAATTTCACCACTCGAAAGCTGTAAAGTAAGATCCGCAAAAGTTTGATTGTGATTAGCTGCCATCAGTAATCGATTATCACCTTAAGCCTATCGCTCTTCTTATCTATCAAGCAAGTTGTTTTACTTACCGATCTCGAAAAATAAAGTGTGGCGCGATCGTTCCCAACATGAATGTCGGTCATACGCACAGAAGACAGGAACGGCGGAAGGTGTGGCTTTCTTACAATAAGCTGGTGGTTTGACGCGTCCGGTACCAATCCGAGACTGGCGTTCAACATCATGAACATGGCTCCCGCAGACCATGCTTGCGGTTCACATGAAACGGGGTACCAGATTGGCGTTTTGGAAAACGATTTCGAAAAACCGCAAAACAATTCAGGCAAGCGCAAATTTAAATGTCCTTGGGCTGCATCGAACAAGGCATCCATTACGCGCATACCATCCGCGGACCGCCCTACCTTGCACAGACCTTCTACAGCGAGGGCATTGTCGTGCGGCCACACTGAACCATTGTGATAGCTGATTGGATTGTAGGCTGCTTCGGAGGCCGACAAAGTTCTAATGCCCCACCCGCAAAATAGGTCTTGTCCTACGAGCTTATCGGCTATCTCAAGACTCTTATCTTCATCAAGGAGTCCTGTGGCAAGCAGGTGCGCGGCGTTTGAAGCGATAACATTGCATGGTTTACCATCGCCATCCAGCGCCAGTGCTACATAGCGATTGTTCGGCATGTAGAAGTCTTTGATAAACCGTTCCTTCAAATCCGCCGCTTTTTTATCGAGTTTTTCTGCGGTCTTTTTGTCGCCCACTAATTCCGCCATTTTGGATGCCCGTCGCCATGCCCAATAGAGATAGCCCTGGGCCTCGCACACGGCGATTGGTAAAGAAGCGATTTGACCGTTTTCCTCTGTTATGGAATCTACAGAGTCCTTCCAACCCTGGTTGTACATAACGGAAGTTTTCTTCTCGCCATAAATCAAATAGCCGGTTTTTTCCGATTCACGGTCCAGACACTCGAGGGCCGCAAGGACATTTTGCCATTTCATTTTTAGAAAATCGACATCGCCTGTCCAATCGATGTATGTACCAAAAAGAATGATCCAGAGTGGCGTAGAATCAACCGATCCATAAAATGGGCGGAAAGGCACTTCCGCATTGCGTGCCATTTCTCCAAGCCGCAATTCGTGCATTATTTTTCCTGGACTCTCTTCGGTCAGCTCATCGTATTTGGTGCCTTGATAGGCAGCCAGAATTTCCAGAATCGTACGCGCTAAACTGGGGACGAAGGCGACCAATTCTCGTCCGGTAATGTCTTCGTCACGGCCAAATGCCACCGCAAACCAGGGTATGCCTGCGGACAAGCACTCGCCTTTCGGTGTTTGCTGCCGGAGAATGTAGAGATCTCGGTAGCCTCTTTCCAGCAATCGGTTGAAGATATCGTTGTCGGTGCTAACCCTGGTGCCTTGACTGCGCCAACTGAAATAATCACTGTCAGCTATCGCTTTGTTTGCATCGTAACTGAAGTGTTTTTGCGCATTTGGAAGCAATTCATCGCTAAGTGGATCGATGCGTGGCTGTCTGAAGTTTGTGTTGATTACAGACTCAATTACATAGATACTTTTGGGTTTGAGCGTGAAATCAAAGGTTGCCTGATTGCCGTCGATTGCCGTTGGTGTTTGACCTAGAAAAGAGATCTGAGTTTTCATCAGCTCTTTATCGATGCCTTCGTATGTAAGCGAAACTTGCTTTTTGGATTCTGCCACTTGCGAAGGCAAAAGTTTGCCCCTTACTTTTCTAGGCATGCCGCGTACTTCGAACATATCTGCAAAATCAGCAGAATATTTGATGCTAAACTCAAGGTCGAGTGAGTCAACATCATAATTCGAGATGGTAATGCGTTCATAGATGTTGTCGTTGATCACGACATCGCGTTGTACCAACAATTTTTGCTCTGGAATTTTTCGCGTTGGATTGGGAGCATAGGCCGCATTTGAATAAACAAAGTGGCCCGCATATCCATCGGCGGTGGATTCGTATAGTGGTGTAAGGCTGAGACCGTTCAAACGAAGGTCCCATTCGCTTAGATAGCGGGTGTCATCGCGATATAAGCCATAGCCGAAAGGTTGATCGACCGGCATAAGACCACTTTCATCCATAACGAGAAATTGATTGCCCTTCTTTAGGACTGAGCGCGGATGGGCCGGGACGGCCGCCTTTATCTGCGCGTTTGCCTTTGTTGCCTCGTCCATTTCTGATTTGAATGGACCAAATAATTCCGGCTTCGAAAATGATTTCGTTTGTTTGAGTTCGGATTGTTTGGGTGCAGAAACAGTGCGCCGTATGCCGCGGCTGACATCTGTTTTGTATCTTCTTGTTGCCGGTTGGCTTATCTTAGTGGGGACGGCAGGCGCTTGGTCTGTACTTTTGAGCGGTGCTTCTTTAGCAGGTTCTGAAAGTTGCCTCTTTTCTTGCTGCTCTGGGGAAGTTTCACCAGGTGTTCCAACAGCCAAGGTTGGCGGTACAAGGGAAACGCTAATGAAAATTAGGAGAAGCCAACGCTGCACTAACACAATGCAATGGCGCTGTTTCAACGTAAAACCAAAATGGCGACCAAGATTTACGAACAAATTGGGGCCCCCCTCCACTGGGGCAGACTGTCCATAATACAGGCTAGAGCGTTTATAAGTCCGCGGATGTCTTGACATTGGAGGAGAAATTTATAGTGTGCGGATCGTGTCCAAATCAGCCTGGCTTCGCTTAACAAGTGGCTATTTGAAGACAATCCGGCCCAGGTTAAACTAGTTATGTATTTTGAGGCTCAAGCAATGGAGCATATTCTCGCCTCGCCGATCTATCGGCATACCCAAAACGTTCCTCCTGAGGTATTTGCAGGGGTAACTGCTGCTATAGGCGCCTTCAGTCTTCTACGACGTAGTCCCCTCGTTCTGTGGCCGGTTGTCGTGGGGGCGGTGGCATATCGCTATTCTTTTTCATCGTTAACAGTAGAAGTCGATTCGAAACAAGTGTCATTTTGGTTTGCCTCAAAATTTCTCCCCAAACATATTGCCTTGGAAGAAATCGAATACTGCGAAGTGCTCCACCTCAATCCGTTACATGGATGGGGAATCCGCTATTTGGGTTCCGGAAACTGGCTCTATAACGTGTATGGTTTAGGAGCGGTTAAGTTGGTGCTGCATAGCGGAAAAGAAATAGCGATTGGCACTGATGAACCTGAGACATTGGTAGGTGTTTTGAAGAGTTTAGGATTGCACAGTCGGCAATGAAATTCAGTGGTTTCCGAGGAGATACTTAGTAAATGGCAGACTGGGAAGACGATGAGGATGATGACTCGTTTGGAAACGACGAAGCCGTACTCACTGAAAACAAACAAAAAGTTGAAAAGCCGCCTTTATTCAAAGTGCTGCTCCATAATGATGATTACACCACACAGGAATTTGTGGTTTTCATACTACAAACGGTATTTCACAAGTCACCAACAGACGCCTACCGCATTATGATGGCGGTTCACCAGCAAGGATTAGGCATTGCAGGCGTTTATACATATGAAATAGCCGAAGCGAAGGTTAGTAAGGTCACGGATTTAGCCCGTTCGAAAGAGTTTCCTTTGCTGTGTACGATGGAAGAAGAATAATAGGTATCTCGGAGCGTCAGATAACTTGATGATTACCAAAGAACTGCAAGAAACTCTCAATAATGCCGTACAAGAAGCCGTAAAGAGAAGGCATGAATATGTCACGCTCGAACACTTGCTCTATGCGCTCGTTCTCGATAACACTGCTAGTGACGTCTTGCGGAGTTGTGGTGCCGATGTAGATGAGTTAAGAGAGAGTCTTGTCAAATTCTTCACCGAAGCAATGGAATCATTGCCAGGCAAAGCTGCGCAAACTCCCGAACTAACGGCTGCCTTCCAACGTGTTTTGGAACGTGCTGCTATTCAGGCACAGTCTTCAGGACAAACTGTTATTGATGGTGGCAATGTTATCGCCGCCATGTTTCAAGAGAAGCGTTCGCACGCTGTTTATCTTCTCGAAAAACAACAAATTTCCCGACTGGATATTCTCAATTATATTTCTCATGGTGTCGCCAAATATGGTGGCAATGGTCCTGATGAAATGGAAGAGGAGAGAGTGGGAGGACCAGGCGGAGGCAGAAGAAGGGTTAAAGATCCGCTTGCCGAGTATTGTGTAAATCTCAATCAGAAAGCACAAGAAAATAAAATAGATCCATTGATTGGGCGTGAATCGGAAGTGCACAGAACCATACAAGTGCTCTGTCGGCGCCGCAAAAATAATCCTATTTACGTTGGCGATCCAGGCGTTGGAAAAACTGCGATTGCCGAAGGCCTTGCTCTTAAGATTCAACGTGGCGAAGTTCCGAATGTTCTTAAAAATGCGGAAGTCTATATGCTCGATATGGGCTCTCTTATTGCCGGAACAAAATATCGCGGTGAATTTGAAGAGCGCATGAAAGCTGTAATCAAAGCTCTCCAGAAAAAGCCAGGCGTCATCTTGTTTATAGATGAAATCCACACGATTGTCGGTGCTGGTGCAGTGAGCGGCGGACTAATGGATGCATCGAATATCTTGAAGCCAGCCCTTGCCAGCGGCGAGTTGCGTTGCATTGGTTCAACTACTTATCCGGAGTACAGGTCTGCCTTTGAACGAGATAAGGCTCTTGCTCGCCGCTTTCAAAAAATTGAAATAAGCGAACCATCTATACAAGACACAATCAAAATATTGCAGGGCCTGAAATCGTTTTATGAAGAGTTCCATGGCGTCAAATATACGGATGAAGCCGTGGTTGCTGCTGCTGAACTGGCAGGCAAGCACATAAACGATCGCTTCCTGCCGGACAAGGCTATAGATGTTCTTGATGAAGTCGGTGCCGCCATTAAATTGCTTCCTGATGACAAACGCGAAACAAAGGAAATCACGCACCTGGATGTCGAACTGGTAGTGGCTCGCATGGCGAAGATTCCACCCAAATCTGT
>CAJCIF010000381.1 GCA_903970355.1 Actinomycetota bacterium | reverse complement strand
GCTAAGAGTCCGCTGTTTGATTGCCCGTCCTCTGGACAATCCCGATAAAAGAATCTTCCAGAGAAAATGGAATCGGTTTATGAGACTTGACGTTTATGTTGTTGTTTTGCAAGAGATTGAGAATTTCTTGAAGCTCAGAATCCGGGTTATCCAAAACAATATGCAATCGATCTGCAAATATGGAAACTCGCCATCCATCCATCTTTTTCTTGAGGACATCCGAGGCGCGTTGATTTTGATCTGTGACCACTTCAATCAACTGACCGGGTTGTGATTCTTTAATTGCTGTCGGTGTTCCTTGTGCAACCAGCTCACCAGCAACCATAAAACCGAGATGGTGGCAATGCTCCGCTTCTTCTAAGAAGTGAGTGGTTACAAGCACGGCTGTTCCTTTACGGGCGAATTCTGAAATTAATACCCAGAGCTGCCGCCGCGCCAGAGGGTCAACACCGCTTGTCGGTTCATCAAGAAAGAGAATGTCTGGTTCGTGCATTACGCATGCACCAAAAGAGAGCCGTTGCTTCCAGCCACCCGGCAATTTTCCTGTAATCATAGTTTCTTGACCGACAAGATCGCTTGCCTTCAAAACCCACTTGATTCGTTCCAGCCTGTATCTAATTGGCACTTCGTAGACGCCACAGTAAAACTGCAAATTTTCAAAAAGAGTGAGATCGTCATAAAGAGTAAACTTCTGGCTCATGTAACCAATGCGTTCTCGCAATTTTGGATCGCGCAAACCTTCAGTTTCACCGGCTAAGGTCATGGTGCCGGCGGAAGGTTCGATCAAACCGCAAAGCATTTTGATGGTTGTTGTTTTTCCTGCACCGTTTGCACCTAGCAATCCATAGATTTCTCCGTAAGCCACATCGAGACTAACGCCTTTCACAGCGTTGAAGTCGCCATACGTCTTCCAGATTTCGGCAGCGTGAATGGCTGAATCGCCAAGTTTATTCCGGTGCGGCTTTTGAAACGCAAAAGCATTCTGCACGCCTTGCTCAGTGCTTGTGGCACTTTTTAATCGCATCACAAAAACGTTTTCGAGACTCGGTTCTTCAACTTCTATTTTGAGATCGCGCAGATTAAATTGATTGCCAACTTCTGTGATTATTTGCTTGCCGGAGTCAACATTTGGAACGAGAACATCTAAACGATCTCCAAAAGTCTGCACGTCGGCAATATCTGGTCTGTGTTCATTGAGAGATTTAACGAGATCCTCTTCTACCTTTAATATCGTTGGCGAGCGCAATTCTAATCTTTGCAGATTAAGACTTGCCTTTAGTTCGGCAACAGTGCCAACTTGATAAATCGATCCCTGATGCATTAAAGCAACACGGTTGCATCTTTCTGCTTCATCCAGATAAGGGGTCGCAACAGCAATCGTTACACCCTCAGCAGACACCTCAGCGAGGAGATCCCAGAATTCGCGCCTTGATACAGGATCAACACCTGTTGTTGGTTCATCAAGAAGCAAGACTGTCGGTCTGGAAACGAGCGCACAACAAAGAGCAAGCTTTTGTTTCATCCCGCCAGACAACTGCCCGGCAAGCCGTTCTTTAAACTTGTATAAGTTCATTTGCCGTAATGATTTTTCAAAGCGTTCTTTATAATCAGCGGGAGGCACTTCTCTCAATCCGGCCGAATATTTCATGTTTTCTTCTATGCTCATGTCGAGGTAGAGAGAAAATTGTTGTGTTAAATAACCGATTGATAAGCGAGATTCACGTGGAGGTTTTCCGATAACCAGAATTTCACCGGAAGTGGGTTCCATAACGCCACCGAGTATGTGAAACGTGCTTGTTTTGCCGGCACCATCCGGACCAATTAAACCGAATATCTCTCCTTTTTTAACGGAAAGATCGATTGCTTTTATAGCTTCAAGATTGCCATAGCGCTTGGTTAACCCGCGCGCGTAGATGATTGAGTTTTCCCTCTGACTATTGTCCGTTGCATTTCGAGGCAAGGAGCTCGTAGTCATTTTGTTTCCTTCAAGAGAATTTCTGCATCCGCAGGCATTCCCGGTTTTGGAAATCGTTGAGGGTCTTTTATAGCGATTTTGATGCCGAATACTTGTTTAACACGGTCATCTCGAAAATAGATATTTTCCGGAGTGAATGAAGCTTCCGGATCAATTTCGATCACCGTTCCCGGCAGGCCCTTTTTTGGTGCTGAATCTAGATAGACCATGGCATCTTGATCTACCCGCACTTTGCCTATAGAGCCTTCCGGTACATAACCTCGCAGGTAAACGGTATCAAGATTGATGCAAGACAAAACAGTTTGGCCTGCTGTCACAACAGCACCTGGTTCCACCGGTCTGGCCGTAACCACACCATATATAGTGCTTGGAATATTCAGGTAAGCGATATTCGCTTTAATTTGGTCTATGTCCGACTGAGCATTGTGGATTTCATCAGCTGCCGACTTAAGTTGTGACTTCGCCTGGATAAGTTGACGTTGTGATGCCGTTAATTGCGATGACCGAATCGGCGGATTCAAACGTGTACTTTCCTGTTGCATCAAGTTGCCTTGAGATGCTGCTAGTTGCTTTTTCGCTGATTCTAGAGCAGCAATCTTAGCTTCCAGTGTGGCTTGGGTGGTAGCAACCGTCGTGTCAGCTTGATCGGCTTGGTCTTGCATAACCGCACCCTGTTGCGCAAGCGTGTCATAACGCTCTTTCCGCAAATGGGCGAGTTTTAAGTCTGCTTGAGTTTGAATTACTTCCGCTTCGGCCTGACTCAACTGTGCTTTTGCGGATGCCACTTGTGCTTGAGCCTGGAAAACTTTTCCTTTGGTGTCTTGAGTAGCTTGCAGCCTGTTGAGTTCAGATTGATCTACAGTTTGTTGTGCAACTTCCACCTGTTGCTCGGCAACATCTCGAGCCTCGATTGCTTTTTTCAACCGTGCCTGAGAACCACGCAATTGAGCCTGGTAGTCATCATCGCTTAATTGAGCAACAAGTTCACCCGGGTGGACAACAGCCCCTTCACGGTATTTGATCCATTGAACCCGACCGCCTATCTTAGCTCCGAGGTTCGTCTCGTAACCTTCAATGCGACCGCTTACGAACAGTTTGCCTTTCTGCTCCTGGCGGGCTGCGTAATTACGATAACCAAAAAAAGCTAGAACGCCAGCCGCTACCAGGAAAATTAGAACGAAGACGCCGGTTCTCCTTTTCCGCTTTGGTGGCTGAGGAGCTGGTTTTTCCTGTTTAGGACTTTGACTACGTGAAGCAGAAGGGTCCGAACGTTGCGGCGGCGTGCCAACCGCTCCCTGTTCTCTGGGAGTTCTGTCGGATTCTTCCGAGTCGCTTTTCCTTGTTGTTTGCATTGCGGGCCGTGGTCGCCAATTAGACATTATTACCGTTTGATGTTATTATCATACCATTCGGTATGAAAGTCAAATCGGGTTTGTTATGAGTCTTACGGCAAACGATACTTCAAAAGAGGGCCTGTCAGCCTATTCGAAGGCGAAGCGCGATCAAATTATCCGCGGCGCAATTGAAGTGTTTCTGCAATTTGGCTACGAAGGCACAAGCATGAATCGCGTTGCCGAACGAGCTGGTGTAATTAAACAGACTATTTATAGTCATTTTAATGATAAAGAAGGGCTTTTCACAGCCATTATCGAGAGCCTTACCCTAGCCCACGTGAAAGAGCAGTTTGGTGGCACGATCGATATG
Source organism: Actinomycetota bacterium (assembly GCA_903970355.1). Classification (GTDB taxonomy): domain Bacteria; phylum Cyanobacteriota; class Vampirovibrionia; order Obscuribacterales; family Obscuribacteraceae; genus CAJCIF01. Next base: position 16,912 of record CAJCIF010000381.1, on the reverse strand, counting down.
AACGTTCCCCCACGCCAGATGTTGAAAACTCTTGCAAAGGTGTTTGCTGGACGGCAAAAGGATCCTTCTTATGTAGCGCTTCTGAGAACAGTCATTGGTGAATCAAGCCGCTTTCCAGAATTGGCAAGGCTCTATACCAATGCAGTAATTAGACCGGGCATCAAACTGTTTTGCGAATACTTCGCCGTAAATCCAAGCCCTCGAATTAAGGATCCTGAGGCGATTGCGCGAATATTCTGCGGCACGCTCGTCAATCACATCATGACGCAAGAAGTATTGTATGGCAGCGAGTTGTTTCCATTTCAGATGGAGCGAACCGCTGATACATTGATCGATTTGATTTTAGGCTCGGACTAATTCCTTAATCGGTGAAGGATTTAGCGCACCGAATTGGCGTTGGTGCCAGTATGGATAGATTGGTGTTTGTTCACTTGCTGCATCGAGTCTTGCAACCTGGTCGGCAGTAAGATTCCAACCGAATGCGCCGAGATTATCTTTGAGTTGTTTTTCGTTACGTGCACCGAATATGATGCTAGAAACGGTCGGTCGCTGCATGAGCCAATTTAAGGCAATTTGGGACACGCTCTTATTTGTCTCTTTCGCTACTTCATCAATGGCATCGATGACGTTAAAGAGATGTTCGTTTTCCACCGGCGGACCGTATTGAGCAGTGTGATGCAATCTGCTTTCTTTTGGCAGTGGCTGATCGCGCCTGATTTTTCCAGTTAGACGTCCCCAACCGAGTGGACTCCATACCGTAATGCCTACTCCTTGATCGATAGCGAGCGGCATTAATTCCCATTCGTACTCACGACCTATCAGTGAATAATAGGCCTGGTGTGAAACATAACGCGCCCAGCCGTATCGCTCCGAAATGGAAAGCGACTTCATCAGGTGCCAGCCTGAAAAGTTTGAGCAACCTATGTATCTTACTTTTCCGCTTTGCACTAAAGTTTCCAAGGTGCTCAAGGTTTCTTCGATTGGCGTCACTGCATCAAAGCCATGCATGTGATAAATGTCGATGTAATCTGTGTTCAGTCGTTTCAAACTGTCGTCGCAGCACTTAATAAGACGGTATCGAGAAGAGCCGACATCATTTGGACCTGTGCCCATTGGAAAAGTCGCTTTGGTCGAGATGATGACATCATTGCGCTTTTTACCAATAGCTTTACCAAGTACTTCTTCAGATTGCCCATCGGAATAGATATCAGCGGTATCAAAAAAATTCACACCGGCTTCAAGACAAATATCAACGATGCGCGTTGCAACTTTAATATCATCCGTAGCGCCCCAAGCTTTGAAGAAGTCATTTTTGCCGCCAAATGTTCCAGCTCCAAAACTCAACACGGGCACTTTTAGTCCTGAACGTCCTAATTGTCTAAATTCCATATGTCGATTCCTTCTGCTTGAAAATTGGTGTTGGGCAGTATTCTTGGTGATACTGGTTTCTGCTGCCTATATCTTCGTAATTTATCACGAGTGCTAGTGAAAATCGCGCGAAACAAACTTCGGATTGCCCACTAATTTTGGAAGAGACTCGACCTGTCGTGCAATTAGGTTTCTTACCCCTTCGTCTACTTGCAAGGTGCCTGATATCGCCAAAAAATTACTTCGCAAAAGTTGTTCTTTATACTGTTTAAAAATTTTCGGATTAACAACTACATTTGCCAAACCGGTTTCATCTTCCAGCGTTAGAAAGACGAAGTCTTTTGCTGTGCCTGGTCGTTGTCTGCAAATGACGCTGGCCGCAATAGTAATGTACTCATTATTTTTCCCCTGCATTACATAAGAGCAAGATTTCATGCCGTTTTTTTCTGCCCAGGGACGATAATACTTTGTGATGTGTTCAAACACTGAAAATAATTGAGTTTGATAATCTGCAACTGTCCGTTCAAATTCTGTCATTGGTGGAATATTTAAATGCGCTGTTGAATCATTACTTTCACTTTTCTTCAATTCTTTCAATAGCGGTAAATCTTTTCGTTTGGAAATCGCAATCACTTCCCATAGTGCCTGCCTGCGGCCGGGGATAAATGTTTCGAATGCACCAGCAGTGGCAAGCAATTGCAATGTTTTCCAACCCAGCCCGCTGCGAGCGCATACATCTTCTGCCGATCTAAACGGACCACCTTCTCGCCATGCTTTTTCCAACAACTCTTTGGCTTTTGAACCTAAACTATGGATATAGCGAAGCCCCATTCGCATAGCAAATTGTTCTTTCGTGGTGCCATTATTTTCGATGGGCTCTAATGTGCAATCCCAATCACTGCATGCTAAATCAATTGGCAATACTTTTACATCATGACGCAGTGCATCACGGATGAGAGTGTTTGGACTGTAAAATCCGAGCGGTTGAGCATTGAGCATGGCGCAATAGAATTCTGGTGCAAAGTGCCTTTTGAGGTAGGCTGAGGCATAGGCAATTAATGCAAATGACGCCGAATGACTTTCGGGAAAACCATAGTTAGCAAAAGCCTGCAACTGATTCGTAAGCGAAATGATAACTTCATCTGAGAATCCATTTCGTTTCATGCCGTCTGCTAAATCCATGCAGATATCAGACATGCGTTCTTTCGATCGCTTAAAACTCATAACGCGACGCAATTGATCCGCCTGTGCAGGAGTGAAACCACCCGCTATTACAGCAACCCGCATGCCTTGTTCTTGAAAGAGCGGCACACCGAGAGTACGCTCCAAAACTGGAATAAGTGAAGGATGGGGATAAGTTACCGGTTCTAAGCCGCGCCTTCTTCGAATATAAGGATGCACAATATTGCCTTGAATAGGCCCTGGTCTTATCAATGCAATTGAAACGACGATATCGTAAAACCTCTGAGGATAGAGTTTGGGCAATATGCTCATTTGTGCACGCGACTCTACCTGAAATATGCCAATGGTGTCTGCCTTCTGCAGCATTTCAAAAACACCGGCATCATGCATGTCCAACTTAGCCATTTCGAAATCTTGCTGGCGGTGTAATTTGATCAGGCGGCTTGCTTCTTGCACCATTGAGAGCATGCCGAGTCCAAGCAGATCTATCTTGAACATACCAACCGGATTGAGATCGTCTTTATCCCACTGAATAACGGTTCTATCTTTCATGGAAGCTGGTTCGAGCGGCACCAGTTTGCCTAATGGCTCGCCGGATAAAACAAAGCCACCAACGTGAATTGACCGATGCCTGGGTAAACGATCCAACCCTGCTACAACTTCAATGAGTGTTCGAGTGCGGTTGTCTTTAATATCCAATCCGGCTTCTTGAACGCCACCACTGGCAAGGCCGATCGCTGCATCTTTTGCCTCTGAAAAATGAGATTGACGGGCGAGGTGTTCTGCCTGCTCTTGTGAAAAACCCAATACACGTGCAGCATCACGCACTGCAGAGCGACCGCGATAGGTTATCGTTTCGCAAACCATACCGGCATGTTCTCGCCCATATTTGTTGTATACATATTGAAGAACAATTTCGCGATGCTGGTGCGCGATATCGAGATCTATATCAGGTGGCTCGTCTCTTCCTTCTGAGATAAAACGTTCAAAAAGCAATTGCATAGCAACAGGATCTACGGCAGTTATTGCCAGGCAATAGCAGACTACGGAATTGGCCGCCGAGCCACGTCCTTGCACGAGAATGCCTTTCGATTTTGCAAATTCAACAATGTCCCACATAATGAGGAAATATGGCGCAATTTGCATGCGCTTGATAATGTCCAATTCGTGTTGAATCTGTTTTGTGTGCTGCGGGCTGATAGTTTCGAAAAGTCTTTCCGCTCCTTTCCAAACTAACCGCTCCAGAAATTCATCGTAAGTCAAATTGTCCGGCGTCGGGAAATGAGGGAGCGATGGCTTTAGTGAGAACAAACGAAATTGACAACGTTCAGCGACCCGCACAGTGTTAGTAAGGAAGTCCGGATAGTTTTGCCAGAGAGAAAACATTTCTTCCGGTGATTTCAAGCACCAATTGTCGTTGGGTCGCAAACGGCGGCCCGCTGTTGACAGTATTACTTCGTGCTTCAGGCAAGTCAAAACATCATGTACTATGCGCTTGCGGCGGGAAGCATAATGCACATTATTGGTGACCAAACATGGTGTGCCATTGCGTCCTGATAACTCCACCAGACCTTTGCATAAAACTGCTTCCTGAAGAACGCCGTGATCCCACAGCTCATAGAAGAATCGCCCCTCATAAATCTCCTGAAAAAACCGAGAGAGCCGCTCTGCCTCACTTACTTTTTCCAACAGGAGGTTGTGCGGAATTGCACCATGCGGGCAACCGGAAAGCGCAACCAGACCTTTTGCATATCGCGCCAGTTCGTCATAGGAAACATGAGGCAGTCCTCGCACAGAAGCAAGACGCGCTCGGCTGATCAAGTAGCACAAATTTTTATAGCCATCGAGATTTTCAACCAGCAATGTCAAATGGGAATCATCTTCCAGTGTTAGCTCAGCACCAAGAATCGCTTCAAAGGAAGCTTCCTTGGCTGCTTCGGAAAATCGTACGATGCCGCCCATATCATCGTGGTCGGTAATGGCAAGTGCCTTTAATCCCAACTTTTTGGCTGTGCCGATCAGTTCTTCCGGGTTGGAGGCACCATCCAGGAGGGAGAATGATGAGTGACAATGTAATTCCGCATACTCCATTATGTGTCAGTCAAAGAACCCTTCAACGTACCAATGGTTATTTTGTTGATCGTGAACGAGTAGCATCAACGTAGCAGCGGATACAGTGGTGCCCGATCCTTTTAAAGAAAAAGGTTCCACCAAAACTTTGTAATAGGACTTGGCGGATTTTGTTTCCCACCAATTACCGGAAAGATATTCTGGTACCGTAAATTCCTTGACGCGGTACCACGTTTTGTTGTGATTTATGGCAGATGGCCTGGAATCTTGCAGTTCTATCATGACTTGTGATTTCGGCTGGCATTTACGCAAGACGAGATCCGGCATGAGATGACTGCCAACTGCATTTTGCAAGTACTCAAAATTGACAGGTATGACGGCATCGGAATAATTGTTTTTGACTACTGGCACCCATGCCCCAGCATGCTGCATATCGTAATGATCGCTGGCAATTGGCTTTACTGCCTTATGCTCTCCGAATCTCGTTAAGAAGCGCTGCAGTAAGAGGAGGAGTGATGCACTTATTTTGTTTGCAGAACGCACATTGACGGAATCTGCAATGGCAGTTTGTTCCCACAATTGTTTGGAGAAGCGAGAAATGGTGAGCCTTATTTTGGTAAACTCGCGCGCTAAAGGTTTGGCTTCTATGGAAAGCCTGATTACCTCCAGCAAAAACTTCGCCTGACTGGACGGACGAATCAATCGCAGAATACGTTCATCAAAGCAGTCGTCTTCATTGAAGAAACTCAAATGCAATTCCTCTGCCCACAAACCATTTTGTTGCAGATCTAAAGTTAATTTGTTGAGCAACGCTTTGAAAGCAAAGATAGTTTGATTAAGTGAAGAAATTGCACCACCCATGTCAATGGAGCACTCATACTCTTTGGAAAAAACAGGCAAACGCGGCCTACGGTCGTCTTTCCCTTGTGCCATTTCATAGGCCCATTTACCAACTTCGTCAAAACGTTCTACTAAGGAATCAGGCGGTAAATTTGCAAGCTGCGCCATTGAATTGATTCCTAAATTCAACAACACCTCTTCCATTTCCGGATCTAATTCCAAATGGGTAATGGACAATGGTGCAAGAAATTCTTTGTCTTTGCCTTTCGGAACGACAAAGATCATTTTCTTTCGAAGCCTGGTTGCTACCATGGCGGCAAAGGTACTGTCTGCAATGCCGATGCGTGTATTGGGAAAACCTGCCTGTGCGCAAAGTTTCAAAACAGCATGGCAAAATTTAGTTTCGCCGCCTAGATGCAATAAGCCGGATGCATCCAGAGAAAATTCACCAGTCTTGTGTGATGCAACTTTCGGTGAGCAATTTACAAGAGCTTGCAACAATTGATTTTGAACGTTTGTGTAAAGCACGTCATCGCATTCCTGCAGAATAAGATCGGAGCACGCCGCTTTTGCTTCACTTAAGCGCATGCCGGTGACAACTCGCCTGCGGCTAGCTTCGGATGAGCACATAAAAATGCGAGCGCGACTATAGCCACCAGGAGTAAGTTTGCCGGCGACAAGTGCGAATGGTTTGCCTTGCAAATTTTCGCGCTTTTGATGTACGGCAACCTGGAAGCGGGGAATGCGTAAGAATGCAATTCGCGGCATGACAAGTACCAGGAACATGTGGGGGTGGGCATGGCAATGCCATGCCCCTACGGTAGTAGCGACGCCATTAATATGATGTTTTACTATTAACCCATACAAAGGTATGGTCTGTCAAGGCGGGACATCTCTATATAAAGGAAGGGTAAGACCAGGCACAAAATTGCACGCCAATCGATATAGAGATCGAATTGCTATCTTCTATGCAAAAGCGTTTGAACTGTATACTTTGCTCTATGCAAATCGATTCGTATAGCACTGGCGTTCTACTAGTACTACTTACAGCCACGATGGCTGTTGGTGGCCTCTACTTGTTCCGGCGCTTTACGAACATGAAAAGGCTTCGTGAATCGCAAGAAGTCGCAGGTTATTTGCTTGCAATTATTGGCACCATGTACGCAGTTTTACTTGGCCTCGTGGTCGTGGAAGCTCTGGCCAAGTTTCAAGAAGCACGCACAAATGTTCAAACAGAAGCAAATAGTCTGGCTGATGTTTTCTTATTGTCTGAGCGATTCTCTCCAGACAAAGAAAAGAAAATCAAAGATCTCTGTAACCACTATGCTGAGCGAGTTATTGATGTGGAATGGCAGTTGATGGATGAATGCAAAATAGACATGGAAAGTCGCAAAACTGCCATTAAGTTGATGCGGGCTGTTGAAGACCTTGATCCAAAAACGCAAACCGAACAAGGTTTGTATCCAATTGCTGTACAAGAAGTTTGTCAATTGTGGGATTGCAGGAGAACACGTACAAACGCTGCGCAAGCTGGTGTCCCAGCTGAAGAATGGGTAGTTCTTTTAATTGGTGGAGTAGTAACAATTATGTTTACCTATTTTTTTGCACTCGAACATGCGGCATTGCAAATGGTGATGACGGGAATGATTTCCGTGATTATTTCCTTGAATCTTCTTCTGGTGCTTTGGTTTGGCTATCCGTTTTCAGGTGATAGAAAGGTGCATCCGGATGCGTTTCAAGTGGACAAGCAAATATTCGAAAATCAATTGGGTAATCACATTGATTTGGAAAAAAACGAGACTTAATAGCCGGAATTATTTCGCCTGTTGAAAATCATTTAAATGCTCAAGTGCTTTGAGACCTTCAATTGCACCCTGGTTTTGGTTATCGAAAGACAAAGCTTTTGAATACTGGGCTTTAGCTATATCGAATTGCTGCCTTCGAAAGGCATAATCACCTAAAGCTCTATGAGCATCTGCTGATTTAGGATTCATATTTATTGCTTTATTGGCCCACTCATAAGCATAATTATCGTCATAGGGATAATCGAGAAATGCTTTCGTCGCAGCTAACGGCACTTCCTCTGACTGTGGATCTATTCGTGCTGCTTCTCTAAAACATCGATCGGCTTCGCCTGCATTGAGGGTAAAGCTCAAAGTGTCTCTACCTATATCAATATAAGACTGTGGTTGAGTTAGAAAACTAAGAAGCAAAGTTTGACAGCATACAAATACGAAGATGGGAAACGACCATTTATTTTTAGCGATTCGATCCACAATGTTATTGGAAGTGGAATCTGGTAACTTGATTCGCTTGTTTGGCTCGTCATCAGATCGATCTGAAACCAAGCTCAAGGTTTGTTGAGTATTTTTATTATCTACAGGGACTAGGCCTTGCTGAGTAGGGGCTTTTATATCCTCGTTGTGATCTAATTTCACTTCGGGGCTGGATTCCTTCAGCTTTGATTTAAAATCGAATTTCACGTCAGGCTTTATCCTCTGTATTCAATATTCGTTTAAGTTTTTCGAGGCATTCAGTTGCGCTCGTGTATCTCAAACCCGTATCAATAGTGGTTGCTCGTGCCACGAAATCATCAAAATCCTTGCTCAATTCACTATTGAACTCTTTCGGATGTGATTGGCTTATTGGAGAAGGCGGTGACCCAGTAGCAAGGAAAAATAGAGTGGCGCCCATGCTGTATATATCACTTTGAATTACAGGTTCACCCTGAAACTGCTCCGGCGGTAAATAACACTGTTTACCGACAATTGTGCCGGTAATAGTATCGTTGGTTTGCTGGGCTACGTTGAAGTCTATAAGTTTTAGCGATCCGTTCAGTTGGAGAATAAGGTTATCAGGAGTAAAATCCCTATGAATTACTGGTGGCACCTGGTTGTGCAGGTAATTGAGGATCTCGCACATCTGAACTGCGTAATTTAGAACTTCTTTCTCCGTCAACTTGCCATTGCGTTCTACTTTCGTTTTCAAATCTTCGCCGTCAATATATTCAAGTGCTAAATAACCGCGGTGATCTTCAACAAAGAAATCGACCAACTTTACGATTTGAGCGCAATCCAGTCCTTTGAGAATTCTCGCTTCGTTTTCGAATCTTTCTAAAGCAGCTTTGCGTACATTGATATCGACATAAATTGGAAGAATGAATTCCTTCAACACGACGAGTTGAGAAGTTTTTGTATCTCTCGCTAGATATGCTGTTCCTTGACCACCCAGACCAATCGTTTTAACTACGGAGTAATGACCTTCCTGCAGGCTCGAATTGGTTATAAGTGGCTTAAGGCGATCGCGTTTCGGTGGAGCAACTAATGCTTGTAACCAGAGATCCGTATAACTCTGTTCTGGTGGACGTTGCAATGTTTGAATGACGTCCGCATCGCGTTTTACATTTGGCGCCCATGATTCTATGCCCTTCAATATAGCTTCACGGCTCGAAATGGAATCGATGCAATTCAATTTAAATTTAATAAGAGCATTTCTGTCACCTCTAAATTCAAGTTGTTTATCTCCCAACATAGTGGTGCCTTTGCGGCTAAGAATTCGCAGCTGTTTAATTTTCGACCATGGTGTAAAACGGACCTTCCCAAATGGGCGTCGTTTATAGAGGAATGACACACCTTCCGTTGTCAATTTCAAATGCGTTGGTTGGAGCATTGCATAAATCGCTGCGCTCATACCTCCAAGCCCCAGGAAAGATAAAAGCAGATTGAAATAGTTGATTGTATACTGTGTGAAGCTTGTGCCACTGCCAGCCGCACCAGGAAGTCCACCGGCGTTCACAAGAAAGAGTGATATAGATCTCAACGAATTTTCGAGGACACCGAATCCATTGAATGCGAAGAAAAGCACCACAAGACAGCACATAAACATCGTCTTTTTCCGGCTTTTTTGACTGAAGCGATGCTTTACCCAGCGTTCAATGTCGGCAAATGCATCGAAGTCCACAGTAATCTCGTTACGAGTGGAAGCCTTTGTTGGTGGTAGTTTTACATACTCTTTAAGCTTCGGGTCGAGAAGTGCGAAATTATAAGTTTGAATGATCTTTCTATAGGTATTATTGAATCTGAATGCGATGGCGAATGTTATGCAACTCAGAATCAAGCCAGAAATACAGCTTGCATTGTTAACGATTTGATGCGTGCCGGGATTGCAGATGGCAGCACACATAGTAGCCAAAGCCAAGAATCCGATCACCAAATATAGAATGGTGTAAAGAGTACCCCTTGCTAGCCAAAAAACGCTTCCCAATAAACCGTGCCGAAGCTGACTGGTAAGAACAAGAAATGTTTTAGGACGTTTATCTTTGCTATTCCGCTTTCTCAGTTCTTTGCAATATTTTTTTATTGGATCTTCCGTGAGGAATTCTGTTGGAGGTCTTGCCTTAAAAAGAGCCCCATTCAACGCTGCTGTTTGTTGTATACAAAAAATTCGAAAGAAGAAATAGCTGGTCATGAAAAGCAAGACAAGGTACACGTCTATTAGCCATGGTTGCAAGTGTGGTGCAGCGATGTGGCGCAAGAAGTAAAAGATGTTGGTTGTGATAAGTGAGATTGAAAAGAACATCGGAACAGATGCAACAAGCCAAACAGGAGGTTTCTTTTTTTCAGCAAAATCCGATGGCTCTGTTACGACCGGCTTTTCGGCAGACTTTGCGCTTTGTTGTTCGAATAATTCCTGCTGCTTGTTGTCGGTTATCTCGGGCGTTTCCGCTGCAGTTGGTGCATTGCTTAAATCTATGGATGCCTCGGAATTCTCTGGTGCGGCCTCTGCTATCGGAAGCTGAAGATCGGACACAACACTCTCATTGATTGCTTCTGCAATTTTGACTTTAGTTTCGCTAGCTATATCTTGTTCGTATTTCATTTGGTATCAGCTAACTGGTTCTGGTGTTGTATTTACCGGCAGCGCGTTGAGAGCGGCAAGCACTTCATCCGCAGAAGAAAATCTCATGTTTGGTTCGAATGCTGTGCAAGTAGCAATGAGATCATCAAACTCCGTTGAGATTTCAGGAATGACAGATTTTGGATGTGCTACGGCTAGTGGTTTAGGATCACGTCCGGTGAGAAGGAAGAAAAGTGAGGCACCAAGTGCATAAATGTCACTTGATGGTTGCGCCTTACCTCTCAGTTGTTCTGGTGCAATGTAAGCTTGCTTACCTATTAAAGTTCCGGTAGCCTGTCCGATGAATTCGTTAGCTGCACCAAAATCGATAACAACCAACTGACCATCATTTTGGAGTACTACATTATCAGGCGTGAAATCTCTATGCAAAATGGGTGGCTCGTGATTATGGAGATAGGTGAGCACGGAAGCAAGTGTTATGCCCCATTCGCGGACTTCATTTTCTGATCGTGGACCGTGTTGTTTAACGAGTTGTCGAAGATCTTGGCCATTGACATAGTTGAGCATCAAATAATTGCGATTGTTTTCTACAAAGTAATCACGTACTGCAGTTATATTCTGATGTTTCAGCGAAGTGAGTGTTTTGAACTCTCGTTCCAATCTTGCAGTTGCAGCCTTCATCGTTTCTTCGTCCACTGCACTTGGCACCACAGCTTCTTTGAGAACAGCCAATTCTGATCCGTCTGTTTCAACAAGATAGATCGCAGAAAGTCCACCGAAAGCTAGTTGCCTAACTACTTTTAGTCTGCCATTCCGAAGTTCTTGACCAGGTTCAAGAGGCATGAAGGCAGTGGTTGAAAATCGTCTGCCTAGTTCCTCTTCCCATATTCGGGTATAGCCGATGCTTTCGTTGAGAGCCGCTGTTTGCAAACTTCTTTGAAAATCGATCAGATTGGGAGAGCGCTGACAGTTCGTTCCCCATAATTCAATTGCCAACAACAACTGCTCCAGCTCGGCATTTTTCATGTCGTGACGTTGAAGAGAAACTCGGCTATCGTCTCTAAAGGCAAGCTCAAGTGTTTGCTTGTTGTCTCCTTCGATTACATCTGCAGCAATCAGATCGTTCCATTCTTTATTTCTATGGAAGCGTGTTTGGAATAGAAGAAGTATTGGAAAGGCGATTCCGGATTTTGTTGCGTAAATAGTGTCATCTTCGGAGAGCGCAGTGCCGACTATTCCGCTCACCATTACACCGAGCAGAAACAAAATCAGCATTGGACAATATATGGAACTGGCAGCCGTAGCGCTGGAAAGTGCAAGCGCGATAATAGCGCCAAGAGCAAGAGGCGCTACGAGCGACCATACAGGTGCAAGCGCGCACATAGACCAGAAGGAAATGCGCTGCTGAATTGGAGAGTGCTTGATGGAGAGTTGTAGTTCTGCCATTGATTTACGCCATAATCAATAGCTCTTTTATACCCTTTGTTATTGGTTTGAACTGGGCTCAACATAAGGCTTCGTTAATGCAACCGCTCACAGGATTGCAATCTTAAGATTATCTTGCGCTTGGTTAATTCCGATCATTTTAGCGATTTACAACACTAACGGCTGATTGTCGTGCCTTTGGTATTCGACGATCTGGAACCGGAGCATGCGTGAACAATCGATTGACGACATGTGAAACAACAGATACATCTGCATCGCGAGTAATGCCATCTTTTATGACTTCGCAATTAATTGATGGTGCGATGGTTATGGTTCCGTGCAGGCCACTGACGCGATTGATTTCAGATCCCCAATGAAAATTGAGCTGGGCATATGAACCCCAACCGGAAGGAGTGCGTTCTTCTGATACTGAATGGTTTTCGATATCTTGCAAAATTACCAAAGCAGATTTGGATTTTCCCAATGAATTTTGCAAGCGAGCATAGACTCTGCTGTTAATAGATGACCGGTGCGATCTTGTGCCGACATCTAAAACGACAACATCAAAAGCATTAGCACGAATCAGTTCATCTGCTGCCCAGAGATAATTTTTACTATGAGTGACATTCGACTCTAAGTTACGGATTACCCAGAACTTGCCCATGTTGGGTGTTGATGCAGCACTATTATCTTGATTGATGGAAGTCCAATCTGCAGCTACAAGTTTATTTTCAGCATCAATGAATGCAACATCGAATCCGGCCAGGCACCATTGCTTGATGACTGCTCGCAATATCGTTGATTTTCCGGAAGAAGAAGAACCTGTCCACTCTGTAATACGCTGGCGAGCTATGCCCTTCGTTAAACTATGATCGATTTGATTTAAGCCGGTCAGAAGAGTGTTCTGACGTGCATCAGCATCAACCCACTTACCTGGAAATAAATTCTCGAAGTGTTGTTTGAGGGCAGCAACAGAGCTTTTCATTTACGATCTCTTTCTATGTGCCTGGTTCTATGTGCCTAGTTCGTGCCTGGTTTTTGCTTCCGTTCCGCATTTTCGCCGCAAAAAAGCCACAGGCAATTGGGATCCAAACAGCCCGCTGGCAAAGCCGAACAGAGTTCAGCCTGCAAGCAGGTTGTCTGGATAAATGGCCCATGTGGTGTATCAACTATTAACGCATACGTACGTATGGTCTGTCAATGGGTCTATAGGAAATTGCCGGAGATCGGTAACCTATGGGTTATATCTGGATTGATTCGAATTGATGTTGCTTCAGCGGGCGGCTAAAGCCGCCCCTACATTTTTAGAGATTTAGAGCTTTCATATGCTGAGCTGCATATCGTTCCCCTGAAGCTGAGGGAATGGCACTGGCGATTTCTTTTTGATCTTGTCGGAAAGTTTGATGCGTGCCGCACCGAGATTGTCCTGCAAATATTTCATTCGCTTTGTACCGGGAATCGGTACAACATCCTGACCTTGACCTAGCACCCAGGCAAGCGCTAATTGACTTGGTGTACAACCCTTTTTGGCGGCCAACTCTTCAATCTTAGTCACTAGTTCCAAATTCTTTTCAAAGTTTTCGCCCTGGAATCGCGGTGAGAAGCGACGAAAATCGTCTGCCGGTAAATCTTCGAATTTCTTGAATTGACCGGTGAGAAAGCCACGTCCAAGCGGGCTGTAAGCAACCAGAGAAATTCCAAGTTCTCTAATTGTTGGCAAGATTTCGTTTTCGATGTCTCTTGTCCAGAGAGAATATTCGCTTTGCAGGGCGGCTATCGAATGAACCTTATTGGCTTTACGGATGGTGGCAGGACCGGCTTCGGACAAACCGAGAAAACGAACCTTCCCTTCTTTTACAAGTTCCTTCATTGCACCAACCGTTTCTTCGATTGGAATATTTGGATCGACGCGATGTTGATAGTAGAGATCGATGTGCTCGACTTTCAATCTCTTCAAGCTGGCTTCACAGCAATCTTTTACATATTGGCTGTCACCGCGTACACCAAGGAATTCACCATTGGGTCCGCGTTGATTTCCAAACTTCGTAGCAAGTACAACGGAATCTCGGTGGTCTGCTATTGCTTTTCCAACTAGTTCTTCATTGCGGCCGGTGCCGTACATATCGGCTGTATCGAGGAAGTTACCACCAGCATCAAGGAAGTGATGTATGACGCGAAATGATTCTTCTTCATTCATCTCTGATGGCGAATAAAACTCGCTCATTCCCATGCATCCAAGTCCAATTTCAGAAACATGTAATTCGCTTTTACCAAGTCGTCGTTTTTCCATCGCCGATAGTTCTCCCATTGATATGAACTCACTTTACTAAGTCACATCCATTCTCTCAATGTCTAATCTTGTTCGATCTTTGCCTAATTCTGCTTGATATAATTGCTGAGGCCGCAAATTTCGAGGCGCTTTTGCGAATTAGAATCACATGTTTAGTGGTCTTCTTGTTTGCAATTTTGTTTGCCCAAATTGGTTTTGCAGATACTGCTAGTACAGATAAACGAACATTCCAGTTTCCGGAAGATGTTTCGATCGGCGCGGTTTATCTCATTCCCTTGAATGATCGGGACGCGAAACTTCAAGCAACGTCTGCCAAAGGACAGGTCACACTGGTAGTTCCACCTCGGCACTGGCTAGCGTTTGTTGGTGGTCCGATCCTTTGCAGAAAGCCGAACTTACTTGAGGGCAGGAACTTCAAAGGTATAGACTATTTGAAACTAAACTATCACTCCTTCGAAGATGATGGGAAGAGTCTGACTGACCCTGTACTAAGACATCTGAAAAGTTTCGAAGATATTCAGGTGCTAAACGTTAGACACTCAGATGCAACGGATGCTGGACTTTCCAATGTAAAAGGGCTTTCCAAGCTGACGCAAATTGATGCTTTCCAATGTGCACTGCGCGGTCAATGTTTGGCTGCTTTCGAATCAGTGCCACTCGAAAATTTAGATATTTCTTCCAACATTGTCTCTGCTCAAGAGCTTAAAGGTTTGTCCAAGTTAAAGAAGTTGAAGTATTTGAATATTGCGGCGATGAATCCAAGTATTGATGCACAAGGGCTTCAGGAAATTGCCAAATGCCAACACCTCATATATCTGTATCTAACCGGAGACAAAAGAGTTGACGATGCATCAGTCGGTTGTCTTTCATGCTTGTCGCAATTAAAACGTTTAGGACTTACTGATACTTCAGTAACAGTGAGCGGATTCAGGAAATTGAAAGGATTGAAGCTCGAACATTTAGGGATAAATTCGTCGATCAAAAATGATCAAGGTGAACTTGCAACTCTCAAGACACTTTTTCCAAAGTGTCGTTTTCTGTCAAGTTCAGCTCCGACAATATCTACCGATGACAGACATCTATTTGCGCCGATGCAGCATTGACCTTGGAGCTACCAAGGCATACTGCCGTGTCTATCGGAGTATTTTCCATTAGGACCATCAGACCCTATTAGTGCAAGCCGGACGGTTTCAATAGCACCTTCTTCTATGGTTTGGGTTCCCTGATTGTTATTTAGATCTGTGGCTGTATAACCGGGACATACAGAGTTCACTTTTATTGGAGTATTTCTCAGCTCGTATGCAAAGTGCACCGTCATAATATTCAGTGCCGCTTTCGAGGCGCTATAACCTAAGAATTTCACTTCCGAATAAGGTGTATTTTCTTCTCCATTCAATTTCAGTGAACCAAGTCCACTTGAAACATTTACAACCGAAGCTTCTTTTGATTGTTTCAAAAGTGGCAACATAGCTTGTGTTACGCGTAGTTGTCCTACGAAATTTGTCGCCATTGCTTTTTCGACAGCATTTATTGCGGTTTTGGAGGGAAGGCCGTCTTCGCTATCGATGATGCCAGCGTTGTTGATGAGAATATCAAGTCTTCCGTATTCTTGTTCCACTGTTGCTGCTGCCTTTTCGATAGTTTCCGGCTTCAACAAATCTAGTTCAATAAACTGGATCTTGGCGCCATTAGTTTTCAATTTATCGCAAGCCGCCAGCCCCAACTCTTTGTTTCTTGAAGTGAGAATGACTGTGCAACCTGCTTTAGTTAATTGTTTAGCTACTTAAAATCCAATTCCTTTATTAGCACCGGTAATTAATGCAATTTTTTCTTGCGCTTTCATATCGACTCCTTTTTGAACTACAATTGATTATATGAAGGATCATTCAGTTTTGGAATTCGCATATGCCTAAAACTTCATCGACCACTCTAAAGCCGCGCAAACAGCCAACTCAGGCCCGTGCTAACGAAACGGTTCGGGCCATTTCCGAAGCAACTATTCAGGTTTTGCTGAAAGAAGGTTTGAAAAAATTGACGACCGAAACTTTCATTCATCACCCTGGTGCTTTTTTCCACAATGGCCGGAACAGCCAAGGCTGTCTTAGAAAAAGGGGCAACACCAAATATGATCCGCGAGTTAAGGCGTGCGCTTAAAATACTATGCATCAATTATGTCGAAAGTGAATTGGGCTGATTGCTGAGGATCAATTGATGTGGTCAAGACCTTTCAGAGTATTGCCATTACTTCTTGCGATGTTGTTTCTATCTGCTGATAGTTCCTGGGCAGATCAAGAGAAAGTTCTCAAAATAGGTTTCGTTCTTGTCGGTGCAGTTAACGATGCCGGCTACAACTACGAGCACAATCAGGGGCGTCTTTATCTCCAATCGCATTTGCCCAATGTCGAAACTAGCGTTGTGGAAAGCGTCCCTGAAAGCGCTGAAGCTGGGAGGGTAATGGAAAAAATGATCGCGCAGGGAAACCGTTTGATCTTCTCCACATCCTATGGATTCCTCGAACCAGCAGAACGAGTTGCAAAAAATCATCCCGATACGATATTCATGCAAACCTGGCGGCCATCGAAATTGAAAAATGTAGGTTGCTATGCGGCCTATCAATTTGAGCCTTTATATGCGGTAGGAATTGTCGCTGGGAAAATGACCAAGAAAAACAGCATCGGATTTGTTTGTGCTCATCCTGTGCCTATTCTCTTGCAGAACATCAATTCCTTTACGCTCGGTGCTAGATCGGTAAACCCGAAAGCCAAGGTGAAGGTGGTTTGGACAAACTCATGGAATGATCCAGCTACCGAATCAGAGGCGGTGAAAGGCTTAATTGATTCCGGGGCGGATGTAATCGGCAGCGTTCTGGATAGCAATCTC
>CAJCIF010000380.1 GCA_903970355.1 Actinomycetota bacterium | reverse complement strand
CGTTACGAACATTGTCAATCAATTCTGCATCGTATACTTGTCCGTTCGTTCCTGACTCAACGGCATTGGCTCCTATGCAAAGGAGCTGATTGTTGCTCAATTGCGTGTAACGATTTTCCATTTGAAGCCAGGAATTTTGTAACCCTCCACTCTGGCTAAAAGTAGAAACAAGCATATAAGGCGTGCTGCTTCCGGTCGTAATTGGCGTGGTGAGAAGGCTGCTGATTGCACTTGGATCCAAAAACGGACCAGCTCTTCGTGCCCAATCATGAATCAACATGGCCATGCCTGCCGATACCGTATTATTGCCGGCCAGATAAGTTGGCAGCGCTGTAGTCGGTGATGCCAATTCCGAATTGCTTGTAGACGCCGACGTCGGATAATCTTTAGTCAAATCCGTATAAATAGAGAGAGTAGTACTGGCAAGGCCGCTGTCTGAAATCAAATTTTGGACTTTGGCCAGTTCAGGAATTTGCCCATCTGGAAAACCGATCACAAGCGAACCGGGATTCATCGGTTGTACAGCAGCCGCACCAGGCGTTGCATACACGATACCATGCACGGTGTATCCGGATGTGCCGGTAAAAAGACCCAAGAAGGAACTGGCACGATCACCTTCTACCTTTAGAATATCTGGAACGGCATATGTAAAAGAAGATGTATCGGTTGAAAATCCCTGGCCACTAACTAGTGCAGGAATGGTGTTCATAGCAGTAAAAATAAAGTGTTGACTGGTATAACCCGTAAACGGATAGGTTATGTCCTGAAAAGCAAGATAAGCTTTCGATGAAGTCATCTGTGACATGCTTACCGAAGTATCATGGGAAGGTATTTTGACATTGGTGCTGAGATTTGGACACCAACCAATCGTCATTTGAAAATTGTTGGTACCAAAAGCATTGGCAGAGTAGGTAGACTGAGCATCACCAAAGGTATCGACTTTATTTCCGTAAGCGTCCGTTGGTTTGGTTGCTCCCTGAGTCATGGAATTCGTAAGAGCCGTATTGAGAGAAGTTACCGTTGTTTGCATGGCCGCATAGTCATCTGCCCAGTAACCCATCAACATGGTCTGCGTCGTAACGTCGGTGCAACTACTGATCGCCTCTTCTTCAGCTCTTAGACCGCCGATTATGGTATTGATACTGCGAACCGGCAATGGATAACCGTCTCCAGCCGTAACGCTTGTACCAACGGGCGCATGGTCGACCAAACTTACATAGCCAAAATAAGGGTCATTTATCACGACTCGCCCGAGATCATTGGCAGCAGTAAGTGCAGCTGCATTTAGGGCTCGGTTTTGATTGGTCTGTCCGAAACTGGCTCCCAGCAAGTTGTAAAAAAGAATGCCCGCAATCAAAAGCAAGAATGCAGCCGCCGAAAGGAACATGAGCATCGCGCCTGAGTTGGATCGCAATTTGGAGACTCCCCTCATGGCTTGACCCTTCTCAATTGGTGACGATGATGTTTACTACAGATGCATCAGTTTGGGCAGAACCGGTTTGCACATTGTCTTCCAGATAAAGTTCACCGGTTTGCGCAACTGTCACATCCAGAAATCTACTGCCGGCATAGAACGTACTGTTGGAGCCAATTTTCGCGCTTAGGGCAGCTTCATCGAAGGTATTGTTGGACACCTTTAATTCAGTTGAAGGTCCTGCTGGACGGTTCGGGAAAATGATCGAGACCCTTTGTCCGGCAGTGACAGCAATGCCGGTGTCTG
The DNA here is from genome assembly GCA_903970355.1 of Actinomycetota bacterium. Classification (GTDB taxonomy): domain Bacteria; phylum Cyanobacteriota; class Vampirovibrionia; order Obscuribacterales; family Obscuribacteraceae; genus CAJCIF01. The sequence continues at coordinate 3,532 of CAJCIF010000380.1, read as the reverse complement.
TAAAGCTACTTGGACTGATTGTTAGGCCATTTACTGATGTTACAGTTGAATCGCCAGGCAGCGCTTCATCACTGACTATGAATGGGTAATTCCAGCTTACCGTTGGTCCAAGTGGAACTGCTGAACCCACGGAAGGCATCTGTCCTGACATTTGAGCCATAAATGTCAATGGTGGTGGCATCCAGTCAACAATATGCTCGGCCGGTTTAATCGAACTGAAAGTGACTTGCAGTGGCGCACCCAGTCCAGGTATGCCGGCAAACATCGGAATTGAAAGTGCAAATACAGGACCGATCGCGTAATTGGATTTAACCGCGCACTCGTAAATGTTGGTTGATGTGTCAATCAATCCAGGAAGAGTGTCAGCGGTATAGGTTGTTGACACACCTGTAAATGAGTTAGTTTCAGTGATATAGAGATCTGCCCCGCTCCCTTCGTAACCAGCGCTGGGAGCGATTTTTAAAAAATTCGCCCATTGTGCGGATGTAGCCTGCTGACTGGTTGCCACCATGGAATTCAAGGCATTGTTGAATGAGGTGGATACGGCAGCCTGGTGCGTCATCACATCCGTAGCTGTATTACACAAACCAGCGCCAGCAAGAAAAGCGAATAAATTCCCAACAGGAAGTAGAACGAACAAAATCGCTAATAGCGTCAAAGAAGCGAACTCGACGTAGGCGGAGCCTACGAACCTTCTAGGACTATGCAATTGTCCAACCCCCCAACCAAAAAGCATGCGCTTTTTTTTCTTCTTACCCTAAATTAGCGCTTATAAAACGTTATTAGCCAACCATTTGGGGCACCATCTTTCGGATAAATACGACAAACAATCGAACAGTATTCTGTGCTAATAATGTCACCAGGGGAAATCTGGGAAATGCGCTCGAAAAAGGGCAACGTTTCAGTTGAATTTATTGTGGGGCTGGCTGTACTTGTCCCAGTCATTTTCATTGGAACGGATCTAGCTGCCGTTGTCGTCGGAGCTCAATTCAACGACTCCACTTGCGATGAAGCAGCTCGAGTCGCTGCTGCTGGTCCACCGAGCCAGGCTTCCAGTCGAGCCGGTATCGTAATTGCCCGTGCCGCTGTCGTAAACAGTTCATTTGGACGTTCTCTCACTATGGTAGGCAGTCCAACTGTGAACATAACCGGACCGACTGTTGCACAGCTAACAGCCAGTGGCGGCCCTGTTACTGGAACCGTATCAGTAACAACGCAGGTGCTTGTGAAGACTGCGTTTCTCTCGCTTTTACAAGGACAAAACTACATTACCTTAACGAGCACTCGGCTTGTGCCCTTCACCTATTCATTCCCCAGTCCCACTCCCCCCTGATACATCAAGGACATTGCCATCACGAGGAATTTTGAAGAAGAAGGTGCTTCCTTTGCCGACTTCACTTTCAACGCCGATTGTACCGCCATGCATTTCTACAATCAGCTTGCAAATTGGCAATCCAAGTCCGGTACCACCCTTTTCGGTATAGTCTTCGGTACGAACCTGCTTATATTTTTCAAAAATGGCTTCGCGCTTCTCTTTGGGAATGCCCCGTCCAGAGTCCTCAACCCGAAATTCCACCACTCGATTTTTTTCGCGCACTGCAATTTTAATTTCCTGTCCTGGTTCAGAAAATTTGATGGCGTTCCCGAGCAGATTCGTGAGCACCTGCACCAAACGCCCTTCATCTGCAACGAATCGGCAAGTGTCTTTGGGCAGCACAATTTTGATTTGCTTTTGCTCGGAAAGAGCAGCAACCGATTCCACTGAAAGAGCAACAAGAGCATCACTGTTCATTTCCCTTGTGCTCAGTTCTATGCTACCGGCTCGCATCTTTTCGAAATCGAGCAAATCGTTGATTAAGCGTATCAAGCGCTCTACATTTCGTTCTGCCTTTTCGAGTTTGTCTTTTGCCTTTTCAGAAAGATCTCCATAGGCGCTTCGCAAAAGCAGTTGGTGAGTAAGACCTATTGATGCAAGCGGACTTCGTAGATCATGGGTAACCATGTTCAAGAAATCTTCGCGCAATTGCTCCATGTTCTTTCGTTCGGTAATGTCATTGATGGTCAGCAATCGAACATTCTCATCCCGAAACTGATTGGCTTTAAGTGTCAGCTCCAGAAACATGCGCTTACCGACAGCATTGATCGTTTCTACATCAAGGTGTGTAGATTGATCTTCTGCGCTTGGCTGCATCTCTCTTGCTTCATTCATGAAAGTTTGCGGAATGCTTGGAATGAGACTCTTAACGCCGACACTAACAGCCTCCTTTGCCGGGGTCAGAAACATTTCAGAGGCTCTTGCGTTTATGGATTGAATATTCAGTTGCTCATTTAGAGTGAGAAGTCCGATCGGCAGATTTTCAATCAAATTGCGCAAGCGCTCTTCACTCAGCTCCAGCTCTAATTTGCTAGCTGTCAATTCGTCTGCCATCTTTCGGAAAAACGCATCAAGATTGGCAATTTCATCTGTGCCCAGCTGCGGTTCATTAAGCGGCATACCTTTAGAAAGCCTTATCGTGTTATCGCTCAGAAGGCCAAGCCTCTTGGCGATTTGTACATTGAAGACATAGACAAGATAGAAGGTCAGTCCAAGCGTCAGTAAGACTGCTCCCTGCGTAACCAGCGTGAGCTGATTTCTCACAGCGGGTAAGTCCTGCATGTTCACGGAAAACTCTTTTCGTTCCTGCATTAACAGCTTACTCCGCTTCAAAAGCATATCGTCCCAAAGCTTTTGCGTAGCATCCGAGATAAGTTCTGATGAGGCCAAGTCAAGTTTTTCGTCTATAGGTGTATTGAGTACTGACACGATTTGGTTTCGTATCTTGTCTACTGATTTAGCAAAGTCTTCCTCAATTTGCAGCGAAACTTTGTCTTTCTGGGGCAAGGCTTTTAGATCTTTTGAAGCGATATCCAGTCTGCCGATCCAAAAATAGGCTAAGTTCTTAGCCGCCTGCTTGTGCGAAATTCGGTATTCCAGAGCATATTTGCCCGCAAAAGACAGGGCTACCATGAGCCAGTTAATATTGCCGATTACGGTCTTGGAACGATACTCAAACTGTGCCACAGTCTGGGATCTGTCCACAATACGTGCCATAAAGATAGTAAAAGCCAACTGTAGAACCATAGGTATGGCGATAAAGAGCAATCCCTTTTGAGCAAGGTTCAGATTTCGCAGTGCCTTGGCTAAAGACTGTAGAGAAAACTTTTGAGGGGGCTTGGCCATAATCTTGCTGATTTAATGTCGATGTCACCATTTGGTCACGAGTGATGATGACAATTGAACATGTTGAGGTCGGAGATTAAAGATTATGGCATTTCAGACAGACATTTATGTGGACAAAAGCGATGAATCAATCGTCGAGAAACTGCGATTGTTTGTCTATGGGCTATTCGGTGGTAATAAGCGGAACGCCACCAGGCGCATGGTACTTCCGCCCACACAAGCCCGAGCCTCTATGCCAGGCAAGCGGATTTTCTGGCGGTTAGCCTCTCGTGGGTCCTACTACCCTGAAATCGCCCGTGCCGGTAACTTTTA
>CAJCIF010000379.1 GCA_903970355.1 Actinomycetota bacterium | reverse complement strand
CCCGAAAGTGCCTTTCAGTTCAGATAGCGTAGAGATCTCCATACTGCCTGGAAATAGAAAAGACAGGAAGATGTTTTCGTGTTCTTTGAGAGGCTGATCGACCTTTGTTGGTGTTGTCTTTGTAAATTCGTAGTTCTTCTGCCCGAGAGCCAAAAAACCGCTTGCCGGATAGGCTTTTATTTTGAGGTACCCACGCGAAGCGAGATCGATGAGCGTGGAAAGCATGTCTGGAGCATCACAACTTTCGTCTATGAGTGTGCCTACTTCGGCAGGTGTTAAATCGGCGGGTGGAGTCCATTCCACACTCGTAGCTGATACCGGCTCTTGATCGCGACCATACATAGTCCAATAGATAAAGAGCACAAAACCGGCGATGGCTGGCCAAACAAACAAGCCAAGCCAATCTCCTACGAAAAGAAGAAACTCATCTAATGCGGTTGGCTGCGTTACCGAACCGACCGGTAAACCGAATACAACAGAAAGATTCTCGCCTGGTCCGAGCTTGGATGCTGTCGCCACTATTTCCGAACCGTTTTCAATTTTTATTGGAGAGGTTTGATGCGAACCTTTAGCCCCGACAAAATCCTCATACTTGATATCTTTGAGGTTCACGCCATAGGGCGGATGAAATCGCACCAAGAGCTTGTCAATTGGGAACGGCCAGCGTGTGCCATTGACGTTCCAATACAGCTCTGGGGCGCCATTGAAAAAGTTAACTGCTTTTCGCACTACATACTTAATGCGATATGACTGAACGCCGGTTACTAAGACATCCGGACTGCCAATTTTGATTTTGAAATCCGGTCCAAGCTTTTCAGCGGCATATTGTATTTTTCCGCCTTCGGAGTCGGTAACTTCTAGTAACTTGAGATTAAGAACGTAAACCCCGGCACCGCGATTGTACGTAACCGGAATAAAGCGCAGTAAGCCATGCTTGTGCTGGCCTTTGAAGTCGATAACAATGTCCTCGGTAACATTCAGCTCGCCGCTTTTATTGAGACTCAAGTCGGAAGTGTAGGACTTGATTTCTTCAGCTAGACCAGGCGCAATCGCCCAAAAGAAGACAAAGGCTAAGAGAATTGAACTTGCACACTGTTTTAGCGACTGTGGCAAAAGTGCGGCGCGAATTGGCATATTTTTCATGTGGCTGAGGTTCTTAGGAAGCTTCTCGAAAAGAAAGAAATGTCCAGACTGGGCTATTATAGCTAACTGAGTTCACCCCCTCGCTTGAGAAAGACGTATGACAGCTCTAATTTGCTCAGTAATTGTCTTTGTCCTCCTTGTGTTTTTTGTAATTGGCACTTACAACAACCTTGTAACGATGCGCCAGAATGTTAGAGAAGCCTGGTCGGCCATTGAAACCGAACTAAGGCGCCGCTTCGATCTCATTCCAAACCTGGTTGAGACGGTAAAAGGCTACGCTTCCCACGAACATGACACACTGGAAGATGTTATCAAAGCGCGCAACAGTGCAATTTCCAATATAAGTTCTCCGGAAGCCATGGCGGCTTCACAAAATGTTTTGACGGGAGCACTGACTAAGTTAATGGCTTTAAGCGAGGCCTATCCTCAATTAAAAGCAAATGAGAATTTTAATCAGTTGCAAAACGAACTTGGTGATACAGAAACGAGAATTTCTTCGGCTCGCCGCTTCTATAATGCTAATGTCAAAGACTTTAACTCGGCGGTGGAATCATTTCCAAACGTCTTATTTGCTGGTTCAATGGGATTTCATCCGCAACCGTATTTTGGAACAGATAATGCAGCTGCCTTCGAACCAGTGCAGGTTTCTTTCGGTTCGACTCAATCTCAAGGCAGCCCGCAAGTTTTGAAACTGAATCCCCAGAAAGCCGAAGAACACGAGAACAAGTGAGTCGGCGATTTTTAATTTTTTAAAGCATGATCGTTATTCTTCTACTTATCCTCCTGACACTTTCCGGCACCACCGGTAGTGAAGCCAAGACAGCGACAACAAGTTTTCTTTCCGCTTCGCAGTTGCCGCAAGAGCTCATTACCGAAGCGCGCGATCAGTCGTCTCTTTGGCACCGTCATTACTCGGCAGGAACCGACCAACTCAAAGAAAGACGATATGACGCTGCAGAAAAAAGTTTGCTTGATTCCATTCGCGAAGCAAAAAATTCGCGCGGACACGCAGATGAACTGGCTTTGAGCCGCACTTCTCTGGGCCTTGTTTATCTGGCTACACGCCGTTATCACGAAGCCGAAACTCTCTTTTCGGAAGCACTCAATAGCGAACGTAAACAGCAACATGAGGCACTAATAGGAGAAGATGAACTCGGTATTGCCGAAGCTTACATCGAAGAAAATCAAGCTGCCAAGGCACGTACGACAGCGGAGCAAGCGATTGAAGCATTTCGTAAAGCAAACGCCAGCGAAAGCACTGACTATGCAAAATGTCTGGCCGTACTGGCACGTGCTCTGGGCGAAACGAATCTGATACCAGAAGCGGAAGTGTATTTCGATCAAGCTCTGCAAATTTTGGAATCGCATCCCGGCTTTCATCAGCTCGATTATGCGGATGTGCTGCGTTCTGCCGCCCTGTTTTATTCGAAAATAGGCAATCTAGAAAAAGCCAGACCACTGTTTGAAAAGAGCTACGAGATAAAGGATAAATGCGTGCGGTTATCGCAACCGCCTAATTTAGCCGGCTACGTAGAATACGATTGGGAAAATGGCTCACCACGATCGCTTGAGTTTCCAGATGTAGATGTGCCTTTGCGTTACATAACCGCCGGTGATGTGCGCGTGTCAGCGGCCGTCGTCGATTTGTGGGAATTATTTGGTGTGTTGATTTCCATTACCAACGTAAGCGATCATCAGGTGAATGTCGGTGTTACATCAGCCTCTCTCATGCATATGCCCGGCCGCTACAAGCTTGAACTTGTTGATCCTAATCGCATCGATCACATAAGACGAGAAAGGCAAATGTGGGACATTACCTTCAAGCGACCCTGGCTCGCCAACATTCAAAAAACGCGCACCACGCGTGGGTTCGTTCCAGCGCAGGGACATGATCTTTATAGAGGTCCAAATATATTCGGCTTGTACGGTAGCTGGGGTGGAACAGCGCGTGAGCTTCCAGAAAAGTTTGCCCTGGAACTTTCGCCAGAGCATGTGGTCGAGCAAGGCGATGCTCCTTATGACCCTGCCATCATTCACTCTGCAGAAGCAAATTACGAAGGATTGACCACATTTTCCCTGGAACCGTTTGAATCACGCACGGGCATTCTTTTCTACATGAACCCACGTTGTGAATGGATGACACTCAAGGTCCCAATCGGAAACGTGGTGTTTGAGTTTCCTTTTCATAGCCGCAAACGCCGTATCAATTAATGCCGACATGCCGAGGCTTGAGTTGTGGCAGGCAGTCGCAAAAACCTTCAACGTAAGTCGGGAATTCCAACTCTATGTCTAATTCTTTCAAAATCTTTTTGGCCGAAACACGACGATTGCCGCGCAAACTCTCTGATACTGCATCTAGTGGCACACTTTCAGGCAGAGGAATTTTAAGACCTGCACACAGCCAGGTAACAACCTCCAGTTGGGTGGTGGGTTTATTGTCTCCCACGACATATAGCGAAGCTGACAAAACGTCCTTTTCAAATGCAGCAAGAATTATGCAAGCCAGATCTTTAAGGTGAATGCGAGAAGTAAACTTCGAACCATCACCGGGAAGCTTATAGGTACCGGCAATTAAGCGAGTGTGCAGCCCGGAATCTGGTGAGTACAAACCGGGTGCCCGCAAAATAGTCGCACCGTTTTGTTGCCATATTTCTTCGGCTTCTAGCCTTAGAGCATTGTTTCCAAATTCTGCATCAACCGGCGTGGATTCATCCACAATGCCGGCTTCTTTGCCGTATACACCTGTCGATGAGATGTAGATGATACGGGCATCCGGAAACGCTTGGGCGATCGCTCGATCTGTCTTGCCATCAGGCGGAAATGAAACAAGAACATGGGCACGGGCGCATAAATCGGCAATGGCCGGAGCATCCTCTTCCAAATTGCCGGACAAAATAAATGGTTCCACCAACTGCGCACTAAGCTCCTGAGATCGAGCCGCATCTCTGGTAGTGCCAATGAGTTGATAAGACGGGCTGGCAGACTTTGCGACCCAACGCGCCACCTGACCAAATCCTAGGAAAACCAATTTCTGCATTTAGCTAAGTGGGATTTTTAATTCTTTCGCTGCTTCGCGAAACGGAACTAAACTGCGTTTGCAAAGATCGAGAGTTTTTGCGGCCTCTTCTATTTTCAATTTTTCGTTCGTGACAAATGGCTCGCATTCTTCTGCTGCCTCGAAAGTTTTCTTATCAACAGCACCGCTACTGATGAGGATCTTACTGACCTGACCGCCCTGTTTGTGCCTCGTATTGCGGGCTGCCATCAGATCTTTATTGCTAATGATGCCGCAATTTACCATGAGGCGTATGACACGATTTACTCTTGGTGAATCTTCTTCTTCTGAATCGCGTACTTTCGTAGCACCAAAATGAACGATGCCGAGGGAACGACAAGCCTCCTCTTCATTCATGGCTCCGGACCGAACAATATCTTGCAGTCGCAGTGCTTCTTTAAGCACGGCCGAGGTGAGTAACCCGGCTTCAACCAGAATTTGTCCTAAGGGTGGTGCAATCCGTTTCATTTCCGCTGTTAGATCAGCATCAACAGATTCATAGGCCGGATCAAGTCCGCCGCGTTGATGGGCCCGCCGCACTGCTTCAGCAGCTTGCGAGGTCGTAAAAAATGCTGCTTTTACCAACTCTTGCACGCGCAAAGCTGCATCAAGTGTCGGTTCTGGCACAATACCAGCCTCAACTAAAAAATGGCCCAGTAAAATATTCGGCTTTTTCTTGAGCAAATCGAGAGGCTGATTTAAATCTGGCTGATTGGGCGGCGGCGGTAAATTGCTAGGCGTAGAGGCAGGCGGTCCTTTTTGCATAGGCACTGTGCCAGCCTTCTGTACTGGTTCTGGTGGCGCTTGCGGCGGCTGAGGCCCGGCCGGATAACCAGGTGGATAACCGGGTTGATATGGATAGGGATAGGGAGCCTGCCCCGCTTGTTGCGGCACATTTGGATCACCTTGCGGCATGCCTGGCTGCGGATAATAGCCTGGCGGTGCATAGTAACCATAACCGGGTGGATAGCCCTGCGGATAACCATAACCAGGCGGGTACGGCATATAGCCGGGTGGCACGGCATACGGATAATAACCAGGTGGTACACCTTGCGGTGGCGGAGGCACTGCCTGTTGCGCTGCTGCCGGTTGCACAGGTTCTGCAATTGGCTCGGCTGTGGTACCAGATGTGGCATCACCATTGCTTTCTGCTTTTGGTGCCAATTCCTTTGGAAGCTCTGTCTTTTTGCCAACGATATTCGGCACAGAAAGTGCCAGGACATCACCAAGCAGCTCCATATCTACAAAGGGCGAACTCCAGAGGGGACGCTGCTCATTCCCACTGCCGGTATATAGAACCCACATCGGCTCACCGCCGCTCATTTCGCAGCGCACGGTCAAACTAAAATGCTGGTCTCCTTCTTCGATAAACCATGGCAGCTCAACAGTACAGCCCTTGGCCTTATCTGCCTCTTGCAGTGCTCTTTTGAGATCCTTGATTTTTGGAAAATCACTCAGGGGCTCAAGTTTAAGTTGTTTTTTCGGAATGTATTTGCTCATAGATATAACAGTTTTACAACATCACGCCTCGCTCAATAACACTGTCTCGGCATGGCCGGTCGTGAAGAGTAAGAAAGCAATTGTGCCAGATTTTTTCCCCAAAAGCTTCCCCGCCTGAGAGGAACCTGTTATGTTTTTATGATTTTGCGGTGCGCAAGATGCACCAATAACACACAGAGAATTGAATACCGCGTAAAGAAGAGCCCACGATCTTTACGAAAATTGTAGCGGTAGAGGCATCCGTGGTTTAACCTTTGAACCACCGCTTAAGTTGCCAACTTACAACGTAAATGTGGGAAATTGATGAGAATAAAAATGGAGAAACAATGGCTTCTGCCAAAACAATCGCAGTAATAGGTGTCGGCAAACTAGGCGAAGCTGTCATTGCTGGGCTCATCGGTCCAGGGAAATGGCAATCCGAAGCCATTCAAGGCACCGTACATCACGAAAAGTCCATTGAAAGAGTGAAAAGTCGGCTAAATATTAGGGTCGGCACAAACAACATCGAAGCGATCAAGAACAAAGACATCGTCATTATTGCTGTAAAGCCTCAGAACATGGACTACGTGCTGAAAGAGATTGCGCCGTCGTTAGACAAGAAGCAACTCATTATTTCTTGCGCCACTTCAGTGACAACGGCGTATATCGAAGAACGCGTGCCCAAGGGTGTTGCTGTCGTAAGGGCTATGCCCAACACCCCCGCTGTTTTGCAAGCCGGTATGACGGCCCTGTGCGCGGGTCAGAGCGCTCTACAGGAGCACATTGACACAGCGGAAGCCATTTTTAAAAGCGTCGGCGAAACCGCCTTTGTCGATGAACATTTGATGGACGGAGTGACTGCTCTTTCCGCCAGTGGTCCTGCTTATTTTTATGTAGTGGTGGAGTCCCTGGCGGAAGCGGGCGTCAAACTTGGTCTACCCAGAGAAACTTCCACTTTGCTTGTATCGCAAACCATGCTGGGAGCAGCAAAGATGCTTCTCAGCTCGCGTTCACACCCGGCTCTATTAAAAGACACCGTTACCACCCCGGCCGGCTGTACTATAGATGGACTGATGGAGTTGGAAGAGGGCAAACTGCGGGTAACTTTAATTAAGGCGGTTATAAAGGCCGCCGAACGCGCCCGAGATCTTGTCAACACTCAAACTGCAGCAAAATAGCAACGGCCAGGAGGACAGGCACATGTGGGAAAGATACAACATTTCCGCTCAGCAAGCTCTTTCACAAGGACGACCAGTAGAGGCAGAGAATTTATTTCGGCAAGCCTTAAACGAAGCCGAACAAATGGGACCAACAGAACCGAAGATCGTACAAAGCCTGAACAATCTGGCAAATTGTATGCGACAACAAGGCAAACATAATGATGCCGAACCGCTCTATCAACGCGCCATCAAAATGAAAGAAATGGCTGGCGGTCACTTCCACAAAGACCTCGTCATGCTGCTTGAGAATTATGCAAAATCGTTGCGTGCAAACGGCAGGGGTCCTGAAGCGGACAAACTGGAATCACGTGCACAAGCTATTTTTGCCAAGAAGTAAATGACTTCAAAGGCTGCCCAGCAAAAAGACGCAACTTCTTCCAAACTGGATAAAAGTTTGCAAGTCTCCTATCAATCGGGCTTTGGTAATCACTTCGCCACCGAAGCGGAAAAGGATGCACTGCCTAAAGGTCAGAACTCTCCACAAAGAGTTCCATACGATCTTTATGCGGAGCAATTGAGTGGTTCATCGTTTTTTGCAGCGCGGCATGAGAATCTTCGTTCCTGGCTTTATAGGATAAGGCCATCAGTTTTACACGGCCCATTTCAAAAGATATGCCATCCGTATTTGCTGGGCCGTCCTTTCCAAAATGTTGCCAGTCCGAATCAACTGCGCTGGAATCCTCTTCCTATTCCGGAGAAGCCGGCCGACTTTTTAGATGGCTTGGTTACGATTGCAGGCAACGGTGATGTAAGCAGCGTTCGCGGCTGTGCTGTTCACCTCTATGCTGCCAATAAAAATATGGAAGGGCGTTATTTCTATAATGCAGACGGTGAAATGTTAATTGTGCCGGAACAGGGCGCCCTTACGATTAGCACCGAATGCGGTATCATTCAGGCAAAGCCTGGCGAAATTGCTGTCATTCCTGTTGGCATGAAAATAAACATTGCACTAGATGCCGGCCAGGCACGCGGCTATATTTGCGAAAATTATGGCCCCCATTTTCGCCTGCCTAATTTAGGACCAATAGGTGCAAATGGGCTTGCCAACCCGAGAGATTTTCTATACCCGGTTGCTTCTTATGAAGAAAAGCTGGGCGATTTTGAATTGATTTCAAAATTTCAAGGCAATCTCTGGAAAGCAACTATAGATCACTCACCACTGGATGTGGTGGCATGGCACGGCAACTACGCTCCTTACAAATATGATCTTGCCCTGTTTCAAGTCGTCAATTCTGTCAGTTTCGACCACAACGATCCCTCTATATTTACCGTCCTGACTTCACCTTCAGAGCTTGCCGGAACAGCCAATGTAGATTTCGCCATATTTCCACCGCGTTGGAATGTGGCAGAACATACATTCAGACCCCCCTACTATCATCGCAATGTCATGAGCGAATATATGGGCTTGATTGTCGGATCTTACGAGGCAAAACAGGAAGGGTTTGTGCCGGGTGGGGGCAGCCTTCACAACCGCATGTCTGCTCATGGCCCGGATAGCGCCACATTCGAAAAAGCTGCAACTGCGGCACTTTCACCGAAAAAAATGGCAGACACCCTCGCTTTCATGTTTGAAAGTTCACTTGTTTTTCAAACGACCGAATTCGCCCTTTGCGGTGGCTTAACGCAATCGGATTATTTGGATTGCTGGCAGGGCTTGAAAGGGCAATTTAAAAAGCCCTAGTGTCAGATAACGCTGTTGTGGACAAAGAGCCCCAGCGGTCTCTAGTAGATGGGTGTAAAATCGCCCACGGCGAATTTATTTATGGATCAAGCTGGGTAGAAAGTATGTGAGCGTCTGACCGCGCTACAATCAAAACAATTCTTGCCTTTTTGCCACCCCAAAATTCTGTACAAGCAAGGTTTCCTTCCATGACGATGCTCAAACCCAAAAAGAATAAAGAGGACGATGCTCCTCAGCAGCCTACACGGCTCAGGATGCCGACAGAATCGGCTATCCGTGACTTAGCCGGTATAAAGGCTCTCCTGGAAGATGCCAAGGAAAAACGGGGTTGCCTGATCGAACTTCCCTGGACAAACGGGGTCAACTCTCGTTACGTCTTGACTGTCCAGTGGGAAAAGCACATGAACGACCCCGTCTGGACTCTTTACGAAGAAACAGACTCAGATTCACGAACCGTCTGGTGCCAACCGTTTTCGCCATCCGATATGGGCTTTATGTTTGATGTGTTGACGATGTCGACAGGCGCTTCGGCAAGCCTTGAAAGCGCAATACCCGAAAACCTACGACCGAGCGAAGAAGCGCTGCAAAAGCTCGAGCAAGAAAAGCTGGAAAATCAGAACCAAGCCAAAAAACCGAGCCGATCAGAGGCGCCCGATCGGGCCGCTTTACCGCAAGCAAGAGGGAGTAACCCTCCGCCTCAACCGGCTACGCCAGCTCCCACTCCGGCGCCAGCGCCTCAGCCTGCTCCGGTAATGCCGCCTCCGATTCCACAGGGCATGCCGCCCCAACCATATCCCG
>CAJCIF010000378.1 GCA_903970355.1 Actinomycetota bacterium | reverse complement strand
CGGGAAGCCGCTGACAGAGCCTATGAAGCGGCTTCGAGTTCAGGCTCATCAGCAGCAAACGACATTGCATCTGCGGCAAGAGCAGCCGCCGATTCTGCCCAGGCAGCCGCAGATCGAGCTACAGCAAGGGCTTCCGGCGGTGGCTGGTAGGCAATTGTGACAACCTTAAATTCATACGCGATATTGCGTATTTACAGAAAATACCCGTGGATCTAAGTTAGTAAGGGGCATAATCGTATTGGGCGCCCCCAAACTTACTAATCCCTGATTGACCCGATACGCGGGTGACTAATTATGTCAAATACCGAAACGGAAACTCCAAAGACTAACGTCTTCGATTCTTTTAGTTCACTTGTCCCGGTGGTCTATGTTCTCTTGGCCGGCAATATAGCCGCCTGGTTTGCAACAGACCAGATGCAGCTCCAGTTTTTCATTTTCGCCTGGATCATCACAGCCGCAATTGTGTTGCGCATCCAACAACTTATTCAGCGTTACTCGGAAGGCCGATACGCTTATAAGCCTGGTCCTTGCGCAGCTCTACTGGTTGCCGTTGTGCTTTCCCCCTGGATGTGGCTCCATATCGCTGCCTACCCGGTTAAATTCCTTATACGCGTCGGGCTTGTGCACAACAGCGATAATGCCTGGTTATGTGCTTTCACTTTAGCGGCTACCGCAACCTCTCTAGCTTTCGTTACACCAATGATTGAAGGCTGGTATGAAATTTTGCGTGGCGCCTTTGCTTTTGATGGAACACGGATCGGCAACCATAAGCCTTCAATCCAGGCTCAGGTTTCACTTTTCCTGATTTTCTGCGGTATCTTGCTTGCTCCAATAGATATGTTTGGGACAAAATTCCTGCATGTCAAATTGCATTCTGAAGCAACCCCGATTTTGTGCGGATTCTTCGCCACCTTTGTTGCCCTGATTTGGCTCCTGCAAAGACTGGAACTAATTCGGCAAACTCAACTGCTGAATAAGTTGGAAGAGTGGAGTCCGATCGATCGCAATCTGATCAGGCATGCCGGCAGACCAATGAAAGAAACATTCTCTCAGAACATTATGAATCGACGCCGCAATTTCAAGCCGCGTCACTACGCCAAGAGCGAACTGGGCAGAATGCACGCTGGACCTGTTTAAGATTTCGAAGATCTAGACACTTTAGAAATAGACGGCTTGTCTTTGGAAGATTGTTTGTCTTCTAAAGGCAGCTTGTCTTTTGGGGAAGTTTTGTCTGGCGAGACGTCCGGGAGAGCAGGCTTTGGCTTCTCCTTATCGATTCGCAGAGTTTCTAGTTGCATAATGGCATTCCGGATGATATCACCAGCGATGGCTTCACCGCTTCTGAAATCGTCCATCCAGAACTTCACCCGGTAGGTAACGCTATCAATTGTAGTGCCAACTGGATAAACCTCTGCATGAGGTGATTGCGACACTCCTTCTACGTTATGGGCACTTTGAGTTAAGGCGGTAACTACTTCATCCACCTGGGCAAATCGAGGCACTGGAATGTCGACAGAACGAGAATAAGATGGGCTTGGTTGCGAGTAGTTGGTGACGCGGCTGTTTGTAAGGACCGCATTGGGCAATCTCACAATATTGCCATCAAGCGTCTCCAAACGAGTTGTGCGCCATCCAATTTCCAGAACCAACCCGGTCGTAGTCAGTCCGGCATCAGCTTGAAATGTTACCCAATCGCCAATGTGTATGCTTTTCTCCATGCTCAAACTGAGTCCAGCAAAAAGATTCTTGAGTGTATCTTGCAAGGCTAAACCCAGTACCGCTGTCATAACGGTAGACGTCGCCAGGATAGGCAGTATGTTTACACCAATGCTGAATTGAATCAGGACGAGAACGAAAACGGCATAAATAAGAGTGATCGTAACTGTGCGAAAAATGGCAGGCAGAGTGAAGTTTTTGTATTGTCCGAAGTACCATTTGAAAACGAACAGATCAAAAAATATGGTAGCCAGCTTGAGCAGATAGAAAAGAACCACCACCTCAACGATGCGTTCCAATCGGCCGGCAATGACACCTTCTAAAAAGGCAAAGAAGGGTAGGATGGCAGCGCCGACAAAAACAATGGCGGCAGGTTGGTCTGAACGGCTGACAAGTTCGTCTTCCAGCCCATGGTTTTCAAAAACGCGCAGAGCCCGAGAAATGGCCCGTACCAAACCACGACGATAGAAGAAGGCGAGGAGAAATATCGCAAAATTCCAAAGCGGAAATGCAAATTTGCTTTCCGTAAGAATATGTACTACGCGTTCCAATTTCCTCTACCCGTGGGCGTGTTCCGAAAATATACGGGTAGCCGCCGGCTATGACGGCGGCTGCCAGCGCAAATCGGGTTTGCGGGCAGCTGCCGCTTCATCCAACTTTCGAACAGGCGTTGTGTGTGGAGCATTACGGACGGTGTCAGGTGAATTCTTCGACTCTTCATCGATTGTCACCATAATTTGAGCAAATTGGTTGAGCGTTTCTCTCGTTTCCGTTTCGGTAGGTTCAATCATGAGCGCCTCAGGCACCACAAGCGGGAAATAAACTGTCGGAGCCATCACACCGAAGTCCAATAGCCGCTTGGCGATATTGGCCGTGCTCACGCCCCTTGCTTTTTGAAGGTTGCCCGAGAGAACAAACTCATGCATGCATGGTTGTTTATGAGGAACAGTAAAATGGCGAGAAAGTCGATTGCGCAAATAGTTGGCGCTCAAAATTGCATCGCGAGAAACCTGGCACAATCCTTCTTTGCCATGAGCGAGGATATAAGCATAGGCTCGCACGAGAATACCGAAATTGCCGTAGAAGCCCTTTACCTTGCCGATTGATTGCGGTCTGTCCCAGTCAAAGCGATAACCGTCAATTGTTTTCACAACTAGTGGTTTTGGCAAGAATGGCGCAAGCGTTTCGCGGCAACCGACAGCACAACCTCCCGGTCCTCCGCCGCCATGCGGTGTTGAAAATGTCTTGTGCAAATTGAGGTGAACGACATCGAATCCCATATCGCCTGGTCTAACCAGACCCATAATGGCATTAAGATTGGCGCCATCGTAATAGAGTAAACCACCTGCTTCGTGCACCACTTTTTGCACTTTCTGGATCTCTTCTTCAAAGAGACCAAGTGTATTCGGGTTCGTTAACATGATAGCGGCAGTATCTGGTCCGACCGCTTCCTTCAAAGCATCGAGATCGACAAGTCCACGACTATTGGATTTGATTTCAACCACTTCAAATCCACACATGGCGGCAGTAGCAGGGTTAGTGCCGTGTGCGGTATCAGGTACGATTACCTTCTTTCTTTTCAGATCTCCCTTGGCTTTGAAGTAGGCCTTGATCAAGAGAAGCCCTGTCATTTCGCCATGTGCTCCGGCAGCCGGTTGAAGAGTAACGGCCGGCAAACCGACGATTTCTGAAATGTAACCTTGCAGCGTGTAGATCAGTTCGAGGGCACCTTGCACTTGTTCAACTGGTTGGAGGGGATGCAATTCGCGCATACCTTCAAGGGCTGCCACTGCATCATTCACTTTCGGGTTGTACTTCATCGTGCATGAACCGAGAGGATAAAATCCTTTGTCGATGCAATGGTTAAGATGGGAAAGATTGACGAAGTGACGTAACACTTCCAGTTCGCTCACTTCCGGCAACCGCGGCGGCTCTTTGCGCAAAAACTGAGCGGGGATGGCGTGTTTCGACTCGGGCACATCCAGAGGCGGCAATAATATCGCCCTGCGTCCGGGTTGGGATTTTTCAAAAATCAGCTTTTCCATGCAAACACGTCTCCTGATTGGTGCCGTTATTCCTTTCTGGTGATCTCTAGTGATCGAATTTAGTGATCGAAGATATTCGAATATCCCTTCAAATCAAGCTCACAGACTGTTTCTAAGAAACCAAAACAACGTTGAGCAAGATCAGTTAATCCTTCGCGCTCGATCATCTCTTTGATCTTGAGATAAATCGGGACAAGAAGTTTGACATCGTTGGCTGCGTATTCCAGTTGTGAATCAGTAAGATCAGCTTTTGCCCAATCGCTTGTCTGGTCGCTCTTGTCCATCTCCGTACCGAGAAGCTCGCGACTTAAATCTTTGAGGCTGTGCCTGTCAGAATAAGTTCTCACAAGCTTAGAAGCGACCTTCGTGCAAAAAACAGGAGCGGTTCTGGCATTTAGGTAATAGCGCAAAATGGTTAGATCGAAGCGCGCGTAATGGAAAACTTTCAAAACCTGGGGAGCCTCTAATAGCTTCTTCAGATTGGTATCACGAGTAATTGGAAGGCGCTTGGCGTCTCGATAACGCACCAAGGAGGTGTTGTTATCGTCATCACAAATTTGCACAACACAAAGACGATCGCGCCTTACATTGAGCCCGCGTGTTTCAGTATCGACCGTAACGAAAGATTTAGATAAATACTGTTGCAGTACTTCATCGCTAATATCATCGTCAAAAATTTTTGCTTTCTTATCCTTCGATTGTTCTTTCGTTTGTTCTTT
The DNA here is from genome assembly GCA_903970355.1 of Actinomycetota bacterium. Classification (GTDB taxonomy): domain Bacteria; phylum Cyanobacteriota; class Vampirovibrionia; order Obscuribacterales; family Obscuribacteraceae; genus CAJCIF01. The sequence continues at coordinate 2,712 of CAJCIF010000378.1, read as the reverse complement.
CACTTGCGCCACTGTCATCCGGTTTCCCCCTGGTACTTGCGCCTGGTTGGGCGGCTCGGCAGCCACCCCTAAGAACACCTTAGGCGCACAGGACAGATTATAAGGCCCGCAAACGTCCAAACAGTTTCCGGGGGCTCGATTTAAAAGTTGTATTACTAAGAATAGAATCGATCCAAAAGTTCAACCAGGTGTTGAACCTTTACAGGTAAGCCTTTCCGGTTGATGCCCCGCTCTAGTTGCAAAAGACAGCCAGGGTTACTGGTAACCACAAGATCAGCGCCTGTTTGTTGAATGTTCTCCATTTTGCGATCGAGTACTGCATCGGCCATTTCTTCATGCAGAAGGTTATATATACCGGCGCTGCCGCAGCAATGTTCGGCTTCCTGCAACGGCACTAACTCAACGCGCATGTTGCCAACTGCTTTCGTTAAATCAAACAGTAACTTGTTTGGCTCAGCGCGCACATTTTGAGCATGTGCGAGGTGACATGCGGCATGATACGCAACACGTTCAACAGTGAAATCGTTCTTAGTTTCGGGCAAACGAAACTGTCCTTCGCTGAGGGTCTGCGAAATATCCTTCACCCGGGCGCCGAATTGTGCAGCCCTACTGTGCCAGGGGCTGTCTTTCTTAAAGAGCGCTGTATATTCTTTGAGCATAGCGCCGCAACCGGCAGACGTTATAACAATATCACCGGCTGTTTGCTCGAAAAGAGTGATGTTCTTTTTGGCAAGCTCGATTGCTATATCAGTTTCACCGGCATGAAATGCAAGAGCACCACAACAGGTTTGGTTGGGTAACTGCACTGACTGTCCTTGATTGAGAAGGAGTCGCACTGCTGCACGATTGACATGGTTATAGAAAATATCCATTACACATCCGCGGAAAAATTGCACGGTTTTGCTGTGCTTATCCGGATTTGAACTTTGCGAACTCTTTGGAATTGAATGGTTAGCAGGCACAGGCGGCATATAAGACTCGGCGCTCGCTAAGTTCTTTAGAATGGGCAAAGGAAGCGCTTTACTAACGAACTGCAATATGTCTCTGCCCCTGAGCTTCTGCCAAAGGCTGAGGAGAAATCCAAATATGCCAAGCAGAAAGTAGTTAGGCAAAAGCCAGGAAAAACTGGTTCGCATCAAAGCGCGCTGCAAAGGCTTGCGGTGTTTAGCAAGTTCCGGACGGCTGGTATTCAAAATCTTCTCATACTCAACACCGGACGGACAGGCGGTTTGGCAGCCGAGGCAGCCCAAGCAAGAATCGATATGCTGGGCAAGACGTGGTGAAAATTCTTGTGCGCCGGTTTGCCAGGCGTTCAACAAAGCAATACGTCCCCGCGGCGATTCCGTTTCACGCCCAGTGGCAAGATAGGTAGGGCAAGCAGGCAAACACATACCGCAATGAATGCAAGCATCAAGAAGCTCTTTTGCAATAGGTGAGCCAGGTTGAATAATTTGATCTTCAGTCATCTTCAATTGACCAGTATAAATGGATTGAGCAATCCGCGCGGATCCAGTCTGGTTTTGAGATCTTGGTAGAGAAGTGTGCTCATGCTGTCGTTAAGATAGCCGGTCCGCAAATAGCCGCCTTGCACCGGATATGATACCGCAACCGGATCTGCTGATTCTTTGAATTTGAGAGCAAGCTTTGCAAACCTGTCCAAATCATCACTGTAAATTCGCAAGCGTTGAGGACCAGGCCTGTATTCGAAAAAATCATCGTTGCCCAAACTCTTGAGAATTTCGTATGCCGTATTTTGTGCACTACTCACATCCATGTAATTGAGACCTTCTTGCCAAGCCAATTTAGAAAGAGCTTGAAATTCTGCATTTCCCTTTTTGCTGTCTTGCAAATGAGGAGAAATGGCATTAGATTTTGCCAGCTTATCTAAGAGTGCAAGCGTTTCTTCAACGACAGCCGTTTGCCCAGCCACTGATAGAAAGAGAGCGTATTCAGAAGAATCGCAAACTTGCAAGCTTGTTTTTCGTCCAAGGATACTGTGCGCCGCCATGGCAAATCCAGATTGAGAAATGTCCTTGCTTAGAGAAGAAATCGTTTCCCAATCAGAAGAAAAAAAGAGGCAGTTTGAAAGCGATTCCGGCAAAGCATAGAGTCGCAAGCTCGCTGAAACCGGCACGCCAAATACGCCATAGCTTCCAACAACCAACTTAGTAACATCGTATCCGGTGACATTTTTAACGACCTTACCGCCAAACTGGAGGGCTTCGCCGTCATCTACCATAAGTGCAACACCAAGGGCGAGCCTGCGCATGCCACCACAAAAGGGCTCCAAATAGCCGGCATCACCGCTCAGCAAGCAATCGCTTATGGTCATATCGGATTGCGCCGGGGCAATGGGCAGCCACTGTTTATATTCAGCCAGCTTTTCATTTAGTCTGGCAACTGAAATGCCACCGCCCACTGTTATGACTTGATCTTCGCGGCGGTGCTCGATCACATCCTGGTAGCGATCCAAATTGCAAACAACGGCATCGCTGTCGTCAACTTTTCTGCCCATACGATGCGCAATAAAGCGTCCCGGAATGAAAGGCGAGCCACTAGCGAGAATTTGTTCTATGCTGTTTGCGTTTTGAACGTTTGCCACAAGCTAAATTGCTGCATTACCACGAACGGTTAGGTCCCTTTGAAGTCACAATCGTCCCGATCCGAGCGCCCACTCGTAATTATTTCCGGATATTACGGCTTTGACAACCT
>CAJCIF010000377.1 GCA_903970355.1 Actinomycetota bacterium | reverse complement strand
ACCGGCAGCAACGTGATGACGAAAGGCATTGCCAGGCAATGAATGAGACATAAAGTGGAAGCAGCAATACCAAGAGCATCAAAGGACACAATCGCTGTTGTGGCGCGGTGCTCGTTGATGTGATCTTGTTCCGCAGAAGTTTGTTCGAGGCTGCTTGCCATAGCCGGTTTTTGTAGTTCCTTTATTGACACTTTTTGCAACGTCCAAAAATTTCGAGAATGTGGGCGCGAATTTCAAATCCATATTTAGTACGGATACCGGCATCCAATTCTTCAACCAGGCATTGGTCCAAATGGATACTGTCGCGACAATTTTCACAGACTAAATGATGATGATGGGCGCCTGGTTCCACAATTTCGAATCGTTTTTCGCCATCGCCAAGTTCTACGGCCTGTACAAGCCCCATAGCGACAAGCGCTTCCAACGACCTGTAAACGGTCGTGAGTCCCGGTGCATCGCCCTTATCGCGTAATTGGCCGTGAATATCCTGGGCTGTCGCCAGGCTCCGGCACGAAGTTAGGGCTTCCAGAACTTTCTGGGAGCCTTTAGTCAGGCGCGCATTTTTGGGCAGGTGCAGCGTTGGATGCTCTTTAGCCATCATTTTTCCGTGGAAATGGTTTTCAATCTTACCATTGTCGAAGGTTAGGTGATGCTTGTCAACGTCGTTGTTTACGATTCGGCTCTACCCTGGCCCAAGTTTGCCATAGTTTGGGACGAAAATACTTGACATGGGTGAAATTGAAAATATTGGCAGACGAATTGAGCAAGATTCCGCTACGGATATCCACCATAATCTGGCGCACTCAGAACAAGTTCAGCAAGAAGTCGCAGATCTCTATCATTCTGATCCAGCCAAATTTCAATCTGTTCTCAAATTCATGGCCAACGATACGGAAAATTTGAATGCACTGGGATTAAGAGCGCAAGTAGAAAGGTCTGGCAACGATATTACGGGGTTATGGTTTAAAAGCACCAAACATGATGGTGCACCAGATACGATGCCAAGCTTTTTAGACACCGAAAGTTTTCGCCACTTCTTAACTGATCCAAATGAGCAACAAGAATCTAGTTCACTTGCTAATGCGTTTGCTCATCACGATTATGGCAGTGTTCAAGCTTATCTTGATGCAAATAAGTCAGACCCGGCCAAGTTGGCACGCATATTTGAATCTTTTGATGTCTTGAACCAGAATGCCGGTCTTACCAGAGAATTTAATCCCGAAACACATACGTTAACGATGACTGCATCCGATATGTCAATGGGGAGTGATCGTCCTGTCCAATGGCCTTCAGTAACAATTCCTGCTGGAATTCGCCCAACTCTTCTGGACACTGATTTTCAATTACGACATAAACCAAGCGAGTATACTGTCAAGCCACAGTAACAATTAGCCAATCAGAGCAACGCTCATGTCTGGTTTGTATTCAACAAAATGCTTGATCTTATTCAAGATGGCATTGCTGACTGGATTGAGATGATGATAGTAAGTGTAGCATCGCGTAGCCGATGCACCGAGTCTGATTTTGATTCCTTCTGCCGCTGCTCCAAGGTGAATGGATTTGATCTGGTGCTCCGTGCAGTATTTGATTTTTTCCAGCCAAGCTAAGAAATAGATGTTGTTATCACGCCCTTCTGGTGAACTCATGCCGATGTACTTATCTACTAGTTGATCTTTCCTGTCGATAAATAGATTGAATCCAATCAACTTACCGTCCAAAAAGAAAAGCAAAAATTTTGCACCTGGTACGTTTTTGCAAATATCCAAAAAGAAAGATTTGCGCTGCAGCCCAAAGGATAAATCAGTTCTTGAAACCAGCTCCTCGTACATCTTATATATATGATCGATGTGTTTGGACGGATCATCAGTAAGAACTACTTCTACACTTGAAGCTTGGCGAATCTTTCGGCGCAAATCCTGGCGCAAATGGCGGGGACGGGAATTTATGTATTCATCGACAGTATCGAAATTGATATTTAGTGTGGAGAAAGGCATACTTTCGGCACAGGTGAAGCCCGAGACTGCGGCTGTTGATAATTGCCCAATTGCGGAGGAAGTGAAGTCTTTGTAAGCAAGGACATTCATTTTGCGAGCGATTGCTACTTCTCGTATTAAAGACAGTGCGCCTGTTATAGCCTGGTTTTTGGTTTTGTAATCCAAAACTGGTGAGAGCCCGAAGGAACCCCATTCCCCTTCCACAAAACCCACCCCAAGGACGTTTGGCCTTAACGTCGGAAAAATCTGTTCGAGTTTTTGCAAGATAGAGCGCGGTGCGCCATCGAGAGTTGTGGCTATGGAGTAATTAGTGAACCACAACGGCGCAAGTAGAACAGGCTCACCATGGAGGCTTGCTACTACGCTCCCGAATTGAAAACCTTCCAATCCGTGTGTTTCCATAAAGGTGATAAGCTCCGCTGAATCTGGATGGCCGGCAAAGAGATGCTGCCATTCAGCGTTACTCACAGATTTGATTTTGTCGAAATACTGGAATGTAATCATGTGGAGTGTCATTCTAACCTTCTCGCGGTCCGCTTCCAGAAGAATTTATTCAACATCAAATAAAAAGTTGTATGGTTGAACTATGATCACAAGTTATTCACTTTCATGAGATGGACTGAAGGAGTTTGCAACTTGTCACGAATTCAATCTATTTCAACATTCGCATTTCTCATCCTTTTAGTAGGATCGGCATCAGATGCGCAGACAATTAACGGTGGGGTTAGTGAAACCGCTGTACCTGAGCAACAGCAACAGCAACTACAGCAACAGCAAATACAGCAGCAGCAAATACAGCAACAGCAACTACAGCAGCAGCAAATACAGCAGCAGCAACTACGGCAACAACAAATTCAGTCTGAGATGCCACAAGCAGCACCACAAGTGCTTTATGGTCAAACGCAGTCCAATGCGCAATATGATGAACAGGGACACCGCATTGTCGGTGTGCTCGGTGCAAAAGTAGATATGATCCATGGCTTCGTACAGGCCGTGTTTCCGCCGAGCAGTTTAAATCAATGGGGCATTCATCCAGGCGATCGTGTCTTGGGATATGACTATCATCCCTGGAAGGACGGCTGGGATATGGAGCGAGCCATTAATGCCGGACCTCCTGGTGCCGTCATTCAAATTACGATTTTGCACGACAACCGGATGTTGAACATAATGGCGCCGCGTGTAGATTCACGTGCACTGGTTGGTTACGATCGCTTTCTGGGCAATCACTATTTCCAAAAACGAGTAAATCAGTCTCAGTATTAATGGTTCAATATTAGACTTGCACCGCATCTTCTAAGAGCCGCATTTTTACTGATGATCCCTTCAGTTCAACGTGTACTCGGGCACCAAGTGGATGTGTACTCAAATATCGATCGTGCCCAAGTGGTAGGCCATGTACAAGTGGTATATGTGGTGGCACGAAATCTTTCAACATAGCAGTTACGTCTTTTCCGAATGGATTGCCACTGCCATCGTGTTGCTCACCATCCAGCATATTCTCGATTGTCGCAAACAACACTGCTTTTGCTTTATCAAATTTGCCCGCCTTACTGGCTTGATAAAGAAATCTATCGAGTCGGAAAAGCAATTCATCGCATTCTTCAACAATAACAATTTTGTTTCTGGTATCACATTCGTAAGGTGTGCCGATATTGGCATTTAAGACAGCGAGATTGCCACCGACGAGGGGGCCTTCAGCCTTTCCCTCTTTCATGACGTGCACATTTTCCCAGTGCCATTCATTTCGGCTGCCCATGAGAACCTCAAAACATTCCTGTTCTGTTCTTGGATCGCTG
>CAJCIF010000376.1 GCA_903970355.1 Actinomycetota bacterium | reverse complement strand
AGGATCAGGAATGACACCACATCAAATCGTTGTGGATACAATCAGACATTCAACGCCGACCTGAGACAAGCCTGGTTTTATTCTTCCAGCTCGCCAAAGAAAGTGACTGAATAGTGATGCACTTTAAACTTGGAGCCGACTTCTGTTGCGATGCTTGGTGCAACAGATGATTCGATATCTACATCGAGAACGCGACCGGTTTTGACGTCTACGAAGTGATGGTGTTCATCGATGTTTGCATCATATCGAGCCGGACCTGGCTCAATATAAACTTCCCGAACGGCACCAGCTTGAACGAGCGTGTTCAAGGTGTTGTAGACGGTGGCACGCGAAAGAAGCACCGGCAATTGTTGGGCGACTTCCTGAAAAACTTGGTCGGCCGTAGGATGGCAACGAGCATTGAGCACATATTCTGCTATAACCATGCGCTGCGGAGTTGGTTTAACGCCGTGCTTGTGCAAAAACTGCTCGACTTCGCCAGTTGTCAATTGAGGATGGGTAGGCTGTTTAATATTCATATACTTTTAGAATAACTCTAATCTTACATCCTGTCAACACGGTTTAATGGCATACCTTCTGCCCGCGCTTCTCAAGATATTGTTGATGGTACTCTTCGGCTCGGAAAAAGTCCTGAGCCGGCACAATTTGTGTTGCGATTGGACTGTGAAACTTCCCGCTTTTGTCCAATTTCTCCTTATAGGCTTTGGCAGCTGCTTCCTGCTCGGCATTCTCATAGAAGATAGCCGATCTATATTGCGGCCCTACATCGGGGCCCTGTCTATCCACCGTTGTCGGGTTGTGATTGGCAAAAAAGGTTTCCAGCAGTTTGTCGTATGAAATTTTGGTTGGATCATATTGAATACGCACAGTTTCGGCATGACCGGTACGACTTGTACAAACCTGCTCATAAGTGGGGTTTTTGACGGTGCCCCCGGTGTAACCAACCTCTGTAGAAACAACGCCAGGCAGTTCTCTAAAGGTCTGCTCGACGCCCCAGAAACAGCCGGCGGCGAACATTGCAGTTTGCAGGTTTTTATCGTTTTCCATGGCTAGACCTTCTAATGGAGCAAACAAAGAGACTAACGGTATCGACAACCAGAACGCAAGAAACAGAAGAAAGCCGGTTGCGAAGCCTTGCTTATGTGCACGTGATTCTAATGAGTTCAATTATGGCATCCCTTTTGCAGTAATTGGTCCTAAGTATGTTTTGCAACAAGTTTCGTAAGGTAGACGGTTCCTACATTCTTACCAGTTTGCGTGTCGTTTGCCAGATTCCCCAGAAGTGCACTTTTTGACACTTCCAATCCTGTTGATTCGGAATCCGTCAAATACCCGGAAGCCTTTTCGAAGACATCTTCCAGGTTGCTGCTTTGCGAATCTAGATGCAGAGGCGATGTACTTGCAATGGCAACGATTGTTTCATCACCTGGTGGTCCGGCAAATGTCATGCCGACAAGCGAATTGCCCTGAGCAGTGTGTTGCATTGTTTCTTCCGGATAAGTAAATACACTGCCTCCCGATTTCATCGGTTCACCTTCAGACGGACTCGGATAAATCAGGCGAGCCGTATTTTCAAAGCGGCCGCGATAGAGCAAATATACATAGGCACTCTTGTTGACCTTTACTTCAAAATAAATGGTCTCACCATTGTGAAAAAGGGTGCCGGAAGGCTGGCTTTGCCAGACCATTTTGCTCGTATCTGCTTTTTCAACGGAAAGCTTGAGCCATGGCTTATCGGATAGCACCGCGAAATCTTTAGCGATCACATTAGGCTGCGGTAGAGTAAGCCAAAACATCGAGCCACCGCCAGTAGTAGCAACCAATAAGAGCACCAGCAACGCCAGATAAAAGCCCGCTTTCGATCCTTGTTTTACCGGTTTAACAGGAACATAGCTGCAGTCCGGACATGGGAAAGCCGGGTTGTAATCGTGGCTGCCACACTGCGGACAAGTCGAAAGTTGAGATTCGTCTTTGACCATGCGCGGCAAAGAACGCCCTCTAGGCGGGTAGGATGTTCGCTGCACATCGTCTACATTTGTTGCAATGGGCGGTTGCGCATTGGCTGCTTGCTCTTGCGCTTCTGCTGCTGCAAGAACGAGTTTGTCGGGTGATTCATGATCGAGTTGTTGTTCCGAAACGTAGACAGCTGCAGCTAATCGAACATAAGACTGCGATTGCATTTCCGTTTTCGACTTAAGCAAGCATTCATGAATAGAACCAACCCACAACATTTGCTGAAGCAGTCCAATTGAACTTTCAACCTTGCGTGAAGCGGGCAAGATGCCACAGTGCATGCCCACTACTTCGTTGTTCCGAATGATCGGACAACCGATGCCCTCAACAAGCACTGGCGCAGTATGAATCAGGTGCCAGGCATCAGAGTCATCGACATTGCCCATCACGATACCCTTCTTGGCAGCGACAAAGGCATTGTTCATATTGAGGGTGATGGCATGCACCTCCTCCTCCAAGATGATTCCTGACTCTGTGCTCAGTGGCAAAGGGCGAATCTTGTGCACCAGACGTAGTGTCGGATCAATTTGGGAAGGATAGAGATTCCCGTCTACGGTAACCCGTTTGATCTGATCGGTTTGTTGAAGCAGATCGAGCGTTTGAAAAACATCATATTCATCAAAGCGTACTAGCTCCCAAATTCGTCCGGAAGGAGTTAAGCCATCAAGCAAGCGCCAAACGCTAATCGCTTTTTCACGCGCATCAGGTGGCAATACGTTTTGATCGAGTGCGCCACGAGCTCTCCCCAAATAGGAATCGGCACCGCCAACATTGGAACGCAATTTCTCCAACTCATCCAGGCGCCGAAACGACTCAAGAAGGAGCATATCCATTGGTCTCGCCATTGGATTGAGAGCGGGCCATTCCGGGTCTTTGCTGGGTCGAAATTCAAAGAAGCCCTGCACTTTGCTCGCCACCAGTTGATAGATGGCATTTTCTTTCCGCAAATGACGAAACTGTGCGTGGAAAACTTTTCCATCACTGAAGAACAATTTTGCAATTGGACGATTGCGCACATCCGATACCACTAATTGCCCGTGTTTGCGCGCATTGGATATCGTTTGAATAACAAGCGTCAAATCGATTTCGTCGAGTGTGCCGCTCAGGCCTTTGTCCCAGTTGGTGCGAGCCAGAGAAAGGCTGTCATTTATTTTCGCTACTTCATCAGGCGAAAGTTCTTTCAAATTATCAGAAAGGGAGATGATGGCGCAGTTATGTTTTCGCACCGTCAATTCCGGAGCTTTGACGATTGTGCGCTCAACGGTTTGACGAGTAAAGCGTTTGTTGAAATGTGGATGGAAATAAGCGGATTCAATTGAATATTCTTTGCCGACTCGCGGAAAGACAATCTTCAATGCATCGAAGTTGGCGCCATAAGGCAAAACCAGGGTCGCAAGGGTGGCGAACTTGCCCTCCTCCACCATGAAACCAGAGCCTATGATGTCATTTTCGCTCAGGCAACGATCTACGACGAAGCCGACAGAATCTGCGAACTCAACGGCTATTCCATTTTCGCCGCTCATCAATGACTTCCCTAGTTTAGACCGCGCACATCTTTGCTTTGTGAGGCCGTAGGCCTTGTGTGCTCAAATGATAGTACTCCCAGGGCGCATTGGTAGCGAAGTCTGGATTATTTTTACTGATGCAGTAACGAAACGTCCACTGCCAGTATCCCGGCCGGATCTTTATATACAACCGTGACAACTCCAGGATCTCCAGCCGGTGTGACACTGTGTGTCACATGGGCAATTTTCGGCTTGGCCTTCACTGCTGGCGCTGCGTGCTTGTGTTCTAAAACAACCTTCTGGGTCTGTACTTTCTGGGTTACCGTTTTTTGCGTTGCTGCACTATCAGTCACTTCTGGTTTGGGCGGTTCGACATGCTTTACGTCGTTATACGAGACGAGAATTTGCGTTGGAATCAAGTCTTTGCTGCCCGAAAATGTACTTGCTACGAGCTGGGCTTCTACTGGTTTAGAAGAATCGCCTAGATAGGCGCTGCTATCAATTGGGGTTCTGGACAAAACCAGGGTCAATTTTTCTGTGCCCGGGTTTTTGTCAAATTCCAATTGCCCGTCGCCCGGCAAAACATATTCATGGCCTGCCGTTACTTTGTTGTCTTCCTGCAATTTTTTATCCGGGAAAAGAACCTCTTGTTCTCCTCCGCTTCCGTTGCGCAAAACAATATACGCATAACCGTCTACGTTCGGTACCACGTGAAATTGAATGCCGTCGCCACTTTTGAAAGCAGTTTTGTTATTGACTCGTTCTACGGTCTTACCGCGGTGAAGTTCGATCCAGTACTGGAGACCAGTGTTTAGTTTGTTAGCCGGTTGATCGAGTTGTCTAAAAAATAGACCCTTCGCTCCATCTTCAGCTAAGCCAGGAAGGCTGGCGGCAAGCGCTAAACTCGCTGCGATCAGGCCTGTGGTTATGCTTTTCATCAAATTTCTCCTCATATCTATTGTCGCCAATTTCTCTGGCAAGGTCTCACATTAGTGCGATTGTTGAATCATTTTTATTGGGCGAATTTATTGGGTGGTTATCGGGTGATTGTTGGGATACGTCGGGTCATTATTGGGCGATTATTGATTTACGAAGCCGGGGTTTTCCAACATGCCTTGACTTGTGTAGGTCATGGTCATCGGTGCCGTTAGCCCTGGGATGCCTGGCAGAAGCGGCAAAGTTAAGAATGGTTTGGTTGTGAATTGGGTGGTTAGAACAACTACTTCATCTTGTATGCCGTTATCGTCCTTGTCGCCACCATAGTATTTAATCGTTGTGTTGATGCTGGAATCCAGGTTTACGAATTTGCCTACGCCTGCATTTTGCCATTCTGTCGGGATAGTTTGTTTGACGTATCCGGAATTATCTTGCGCTTCAGATTGTGGAATGCGGCAAGCTTCTCTCAGTTGCAAGCTATTGAGCAGATCTCCAGAACCGTATGTGATACCGACTGAGATCAAATCGAGGAGTGGAAAGAAGAAACCGATCAACAACACTATTAACGCTGGTCCGAATTCAGCAATGCTGAAACCTTTTTGGTTGCGATTTCTTTTGGTGTTGGTGGTTTTCATTTTCTTAGCTCCGTAGAAAGCTCTGAACCCTTACATAAGCCCTACGCCCCCCACCAAAAATTTAGGTGGGATTTGCAAAATGATTTTTGGACTTCTCTTACAAATGCCTAGGTTTCGTCAGCGTTTCGTTCAATTGCACTTTTCTGACCCGCCCCTGAACATCGGTTGTCATGAATTTCGCCGCCCACCCAAAAGGGTCTCCCCTTAACGACTTTGAATAGGTGTCCGCATTCTGGCTTGAATTCGGACCACTAGAAAAATTGAAAAAGGCAAAGGATTCCAAGGGATATTGTCGGAAATTTCCCCAAAAGAATTGTCGGAAATTCCACAAAAAGAAAGGGAGAGAGCCCTAGGATGGCTCTCTCTCTTCTTCCCTTCTCTGGAAAAGTTGTCGGCGGGGGAAACTCAGTTGGCGACGGGCAATCCGACACAGGCTTCAGTGTGTTGGGCAACGAACTTCACATCAGGGTCGAAGCCTGGGAAGGAAACCGGCATTTTCACCGAGATTATTGTCTTGACGGTAACGTTTTGGCTGGCGGCGAATGCGATTGGCTCAACGAGAGTGACATTCGGGATGATGCTGGAGATTGGGAATGCATCAACTACTTTGGTGGCTGCATCGTCGGCAGTTGCTGGTTGTTGTTGGTTGGCTGCTGCTCTAGCGGCGTTGCGAGCCAGGTTGTCGTTTGCGGTGTTCGCTATTGCCAGAAAGCTTATGTCGATTATGCCGAGGGCTATCGGTACTAGAATCATTGCTCCGAGGAGGACTTCGACGAGTGCATCACCGTTTCTCTTGCGGTTTCTGCTGTTTAGTGTTCTTGTCGTTTTCATTGTTCTGCCCTTTCCTTTTGGAATGTCCCTTTGCCTTACATAGGCACAACGGGGCAGGGCAAAAAATTAGGGGGAAGGACAAAAATATTTTTTGGATTTTTATTCCGTTTTTTGTTCCGGAGGCGCTTGAGCTGCAACTGGCTTCGCTAAAGCAGGGAAATCATTGAGATCTAAAGAGTGGGCTATAACACTTCCAGGTCTAGCCTTCTCAATGTCCCGAACCACGGCAAAAAGATTGTCTTTGCTCACCACCAAGCCGCTCCCCTTCGGGTCTACCGTTGCAAGGAGGTTGAGATCGAACTTCGTCTCGGGGTTCATTCCTAATATATATAGATTGGGTCGAACGGCACGCAGATTGACGAGATCCGCTTCGGACAGGCGCATCATCGAAACGGGAGTGGGATTCTGCCCGGCTAATGACTTCGGACACACTACTGTGCCGGCATTTCCGTTAAAGGCAAATATGAACAGGCGATAAAAGGAATTAGAGCGAGCAGTAATGCTCAGGTGATTGTTTGAGCCTTGTGCGCTCTTATCGATATTCAGTTCAAGTGGTGACTGTGGGAGGGGTTTAAGAGTGAAAGCCCGATCGCCATCTCCTAAAAAGAATAGGCCAATCGCGCATATAACGAATGTCGCTAGAAAAGAAGCCAGTGCTACTGCCGCGCCGGCCGCTAAAGACTTTGCCTCTTCCGACTGCCTTTCCGATAACGGCGTTTCCTTTATCCCGAGTTCACGCAGAGCATCTACCCAGAGGCAAAGCCTTATGGAAGTAGTCGGCAAATTAAGACCGGGCACACTGGCGGTATCTCCACAGTGAATGCCAATAACGCTTCCTCCTTCGAATAATGCGGCCCCTGAATCGCCCGGCGAAAGGGCGAGATCGTGCAAGAGATGAAACGTATCAAACTTTCTCAAGAAACCAAGCATTGTGCCGGTTTGGGCAAGCGGTTGAGGCGAGGCACTGAGCCCACCGATATGAATCGGAAACCTAACCGTCCAGATGCCTTCATTACTTTTCAAGGTGCGTTCAAAAACGATCGGTAAAGGCTTGGCCGTGGATTCCGGCGCAACGAGATCGGCTTCAATCACGGCGGCATCGAACTTGACCAGTTGGTCGGCTTGCCGCACAAAGCTCGGATGCAAATGTATCGATTTGACCTCATATCGGTTCCCGGAACTTGGAAACTTGATCGAAAGGCTACTAGGATGCGATATAAATTGTTCGACGACATGCCCGCAGGTAACGAGCTTTCCGTGGTCTACCAGCCAACATTGACCAAGAACCTCATCGCCCCCTTCATGCTTGACGACGTGAGCGAGTGCGCCTGCGAAAATCTCGGGATTATCGTAGGGAGATTTGGCTGAAGAATTGAGTCTGACCTTGCCCATCTGCCATAAGATACCAGCAGTTTGGCTTCACGGTGGAGTAAACATTACATAGAATGACCGGCGTTGAAATGGTTCTCAAATTTCGTGAGATGGTCCCTGAATGGGCCCCCATTTTTGAACGCGTTGCTACTCCGGACAGCCTCGGCACCAAATATAATGCCAAATCCGCGCCACCGCTTTTAGCTTCTGTTTTTAAGCAAATCGGCTACAAGGAAGTATATGCAAGATTTTCTGCTATCCGTTCCCCAGAGCTGTTGCGCCTTTTGCGCGATCTCTATTTTTATCCCAGTCTGGAAACAATCCTGTTATCCAATATCAATTTAAGAAGATTCTGCTCAGAGCGTAAGTTCGATAAAGAAGACTACGCTGCCGAAGCGAGATCACTTGCAGTAGAGGTAGCGGTCAAATTAGAAACGATTCTCGCTAAAAATTTTGAAACCAATAAAGAAGACGGCTTCAAAGTTCTACTCCCTGCCTATGCGCAGTCTGCCGTTAACAACGCCGTCATTGATCACATAAAGGATGAGTTTCACTGGGAGCGCTCCCTCCAGGACAGTTCACCAGATGGAGATGAAGAAGACGCAATTGAGCGGGCCGCAGACGAAAACACCATGGGACCTGAGCAACGTGCTTTATCCAATGAAAAGGTGAAGTATCTCAATGGCTTGCGCGAAAAACTTTCTTCTATGCTTGAGACATCATCAGATCAATCTCTGGTTGTAGTTGATTGCATATTCGGCTTAGGTCTAACGAAAGATTCCAAACTGGGCGTCGAAATGACCATGCGGGAATGCTGCGACAATCTTAAAATTCAGGGCGAGACGCAGGCACGAAAAATTGCAAAGTGCCAGGTGCTCCTCGATAAAGGACTCGATGCTATCCGCTCGACCATCCGTGACGAAATGCCGGATCTCGCTGAATGCTGGCAAGCGGAAGTGAACGTAAACGTTGCCTCTCGCCGCGATTTGAATCAAAGACTGAGCCTGACCGAAGGCGAAATCGAAAGGCTCATTCCGAATCGCCAGTATCTCCAGCTAGATGAATTGGTTACTCGGCTCGTAGTTAAGCCCGACAAACTATCCGATCTTATAAGGAATGGAGCGGTCGCCGCTTTTGTGCCGGTCGATCTCAATGAAGCGACAGCGCGCGACCTTATAGACATCCTGGGCATGGACAAAACAACTTCAAAAGAAACAGTCGATAAACGGCCATTTGAGAGTTTCGAGCAATTCGGCACGACTCTTAAACTGTCAAACGAGCAGCTTCAGGTTTTGAAAAAACATGGCGCCGTCGTTAAAGCGGTCCAAAAGGCGAAAAGTTTGAACCAGGCAACGGAAGCTGACCTTATTAAGTCGGGCGTTTCCAAAGAAAAGGCGCCCGTATTGGTTCGGGCCATACCTTTTGACGATTGGGATGAGGTCGACCAATTCCTATTGGGGGACGCCAGTTCCTTCACTCAGGTCAGACAGAATTTTTCTTTGGGACATTCTCCCTAATTTTGCCGTAGGAAATGTAGAGGATTTGTGAGTAACCTACAAATCAATAAGGAACTGGTCCAATGGAAAGCAGAGTAGAGTTAAATCCGGAAATCGCGAGACTGGCACTTGCCTCAGCTCGCCAGTTGGCAATTCCTTTCAGACAAGTATTAGCCCGTTGCGTGGTGGAACAAGCTGTCACCGAACTTGATCCGGAACTCGACCTCATGCTCAACCAGGGTGAAAGCCTTTCTGAAATTCGCGCCTTTGCCAGAGCGTTCGGAGCAAACGACGTCGTCGTTAACGAAGTGCGTCTGCAAGTTCTGCCGGTCGATGAAGATGGCACGGTTGAAATTTCAACACCATTACTATCTCGTGAATATTTGAGCGGCGGTATTCTGGTCGTTCGATGCGATAGCACTACTAGTGGTGCAGTAATAGGTTATCTGGATCCGGAAAATCTAATCGACAACGGCGCAGCCAGAAACGTTAGTTCCTTGAAAATTAGCTTCACGAATCAACCCAATTTCAACTTAGCAAAGTCCTTATCGCAAGTGACCAATCGAACTCCTGAAATAACCGAGCGTAAGTCACCAAGTGCCGAAGAATACGTAAAGTTACTTAAAGAGCCGGAAAAGCTGTCGGTCGACCAACAACAAAACATCGTGGCAGCGGCAGCGATTCATGGCTGGGTGCGTCAAAATCTCTCGGAATCCGATTCCTTTTTGACTCCTGTTCCGCAGATTCTTGGATCTCTTGCCGATTGGTCTAGTCGTGTTGAGCGACTGGCCGCCAAATTAGCCCCTCGTTTTGCTTCGGTTACCCCACAAAAGCTAAGACAGCTCATCCGGGAAACGGGCGAACACTGTGGTGGTCAACCGGAATCTCCAGCCTTTAAACAAGAGCTTTTGAAAACCCTCGTTAAGGAAGAGTTTGCAGCCAAGCTTTCACCAGACCATTTGCTCAAAGTTTCGAAAGTGGTCGACTTGATTACAGCCGGTAAGTCCGCTGTAGATAGCGTTAAGACCTTCGTCACCAATCAAATGGCCTTCGATTTAGCCAATGCCATCGCTGAAAAGCGGCAACAGTTGGGCAATTTCTCCAAAGCATCAGTCGAAGAGCTAGGTCTTGCCTTTCAGACACTGCGCGTCCAGCCTGCTTATGCCACGCACAGCGCCAGCCCTGAAAATATCGTTGAAGATGTGAATAATGCCCTCATTCTGGTAGAAGCCTCCACCTTGCTCGAAGAGATTAGCGAAGAAATTTGATAAGGGATTTAGAACTGGTGAGGGTCTACACAAGGTAAAATCGTATAGCTTGAGCGCCACCCCCGATTTATCAAGTAAAAAATGCAAGTTGAGAACCCTGTATTAGGGAAGCTATGCTCCACATGTGGACGCAATAATGCGTCCAATCTGCAATTTTGCTTAGGTTGCGGAAAAAACCTGGAGGGTGCGTCGTCAAACAGACCGACACCCCGATCGGTTACCCTTTGCCCAAAATGCGGCATAGACGATTCTCTAAACGAAAAATTCTGCATCAACTGCGGCGGGCCATTTTTGGCAGCACTGCCGGAAGCACATAGTCCGGCTGGACAAGCTCAAACCAATAAATTGAGAACTTCCTTCAGCAGAATGCCAGCCATGGAAGTTGCACCGCCTCATCCTCGTCCCGAGAAACCACTGGGCAGTTCTTCAGGATTAATGGTTGCGGCCATCATCGGTATTATCGGCGGTATTGTTACTGCCGGAATTCTCTATCAACAAAAGCTATTCGATTATGTTCTCTTTCGATGCTCATGGCCTAGAACCGGTCTGGTGGTCTATGCTAATCCGACGTCCTTCCAGGCACGCCTTGAATCTGCCGACAAAAGCAAGATACTCTTCGCCAGCTCAGATACACACGGCGCGCTCTCTGTACTGAATGTGCCTTCTGGAACGTATCGTATCTATATACAATCTCCCGGTTACCGAACCATTGTTCAATCAATTCAGGTTGTCTCAAGTGGACCAACCGTAATTGGTTTTCCGAACAGAATCGATCTGCCCAAGAAATCGTCCGATACTTTGTGAGAACTGCAAATGGTCAATGTTGATCCAGGCAATCAGAATACAAATTTAGTCTGCACCACCTGTGGTTCATCATTGCCGGCTGATGCAAAATTTTGCGGTTTCGACGGCACGCGATTGCTACCAAAACATGCAAACGATCCAAATGAATCCAAAGTTTGTCCGCGTTGCACTAAAGAGTATCCGTCTTATGCAAAATTCTGCGGAATTCACGGCATGCCGCTCATTACCAACATTATCTCTAAACCGGCTGCAAAAGAGCAGGTAAAAGAAAAAGAGCGCATTGAAGAAAATCGAGAAGAGGAAGCGGAAGAAGAAGAAAAGCCCAAAAAGAAAGCTGGTAAGAGCGCGGACAAAACCAAGGACGAGAAATCAAAAGAAGCGAAAGATAAAGAAGCGAAAGAAAAACGAGCGGCTGCCATTAGAAATGCAGAGCGCGTCACAAGAAGCCTTTCCGGCACCACTCTCGATAACAAGTATGTGATCGACTCTGTTCTCGCCGAAGGTGGCATGGCGATTCTGTATCGTGGTCGCCATACAGCTATGGACCGTGAGGTTGTGATCAAAGTAATCCACGGTGCGCTTGCGGCAAATCCATCTGCTGTTGAACGTTTTCAAAGAGAATGTCTCCTTGCTGCTAAGTTGAATCACCCCAATATTGTTTCCGTGTACGATGTCGGTCAAATTCACGACAACGAACCTTATCTCGTTATGGAATTGATTCGTGGCGAATCTCTTGCCCAGAAGATCCAAAAGCAAGGTCCGGCATCACTTTCTGTTGCCGCAAAAATTATGAATCAAACCTGCCTTGGTCTGGAAGAAGCACACAATGTCGGCATCATTCACCGCGATCTCAAAACCGATAACATTCTTCTGCAAAGCAATTTCTCAAGACCCGATTGGGTGAAGATAGTTGATTTCGGGATTGCGCACCTCTCCCAAAGCTCCAAGCGTCTTACCAGAGCAGGTCGTATTTTAGGCACTCCGGAATATATGGCGCCGGAACAGTTTCGCGACAAACCACTTGATACCAGACTCGATATCTACTCCTTAGGCGTTCTCCTTTTCGAAATTTTGACGGGAAGACCGCCTTATGAAAGCGATAGTCCGGAAGTGCTTATGATGAAGCACCTAATGGAAGAACCACCTTCTCTTGCCGAATTTCGCAAAGACATTCAACCAGGCACCGGATTTGATGCTGTCGTCAAGAAGGCAATGCGCAAAGAACCGGATGAGCGATATCAAACTGCCGGCGAATTGAGATTGGCTGTAGAATCGGCCTTCAAAGAACTTTTTGTGGCCGGTGGCGGTTAGTACCTGCGAATTTAGTACAAGCTGTTAGACTGTCGGAATGACTGAAAAACCCTCACCTAAAGAAACTGCTCTAAAAAAAGGCTGCACGGTATTCGTAACAGGTGGCTCAGGTGTCGTTGGGTTTGCAACCATTACTAAGTTTGCTAAGGCTGGGCACCGGGTTCGCGCTCTGGCACGCTCAGAACAGGCAGCTCAGATTGTCAAAGCAGCAGGTGGTATACCGGTATTGGGAGATCTCAGCAGCGACACTGCACTGAAAGCCGGGATGTCGGGAGCACTGGCTGTTGTTCACGCCGCCTCTCAAAATGCAATGTTTGGTGCCTGGGAAGATTATCTTCGTGACACAGTCGAAGGCACCCGCAGAGTACTTGATACAGCAAAAGCGGCTGGAGTTAAGCGTTTTGTATTAGTCAGTACGGAAGCTGTTCTAGCTGACGGTGAGCCAATATTGAGCGCCGATGAAACAACACCACTGCCGCAAAAACCAATCAGTTTGTTCTCGAAATCAAAGATAGAGGCCGAGGAAATAGTAAAGACGCAAACCAACGGTATCGAAACAAGCATCATCAGACCAGCGCTTGTATGGGGTATCGGTGACCGGCGGTTTTTGCCGGGCGTTGTAGAAACAATGAAAAGCGGCTCGTGGGCCTGGTTTAAAGGCGGGCACCACAAAACGTCAACTTGCTACGCCGGAAATGCAGCACATGGAATCTACCTGGCATCCGGTTTTGCAAAGAGCGGAGAAGTTTATTTCGTAACGGATGGAGAACCGGTTGATTTTAGAGAGTTCCTCACCAAGCTGGTAGCCACTCAGGGAATAACGGCTCCCGATAAAAATGCTCCGGGGTTTCTCGGAGACGCAATTTCGCTTGCCTTAGAAAGAGCCTGGAAAATTACAGGACGTATGGGACAGCCGCCTCTTACCAGAACAGAAGTAAACATGCTCTTTAAAGAAGCGACTGTAAGTGACAATAAAGCGCGTCAAGAATTGGGCTATGAGCCAGTTGTTTCAATTGACGAAGGTCTTGAGGAACTTCAGCGTTTGGCAGCTGTCGATCCGAATTTAGGAACGTAAGCCACGGAAATAAACACTACCGCCCACACCACGTAGTTTATTACTAATAAGGAAAGGTCGTTCATTAGGCACCTCCTCGTTTGGAGTCTCGAACCCTGTTCCGATAAGACTATATTAGACCGGTCGTCTCGATCTGTCAAGGTTCCGCTTGGTATCTTGGTGTAAGCATCAATATGTGAGCTTTCATGGTGCCTACGATGTTTGCGGACTTGTTCGTCCAATATCAGAAATAAGCATCCCGTAACTATCGTCCTTTTTGACTTTCATTAGGTGTCCGAAGTCTGGCTCAAATTCGGGCAGGTAGTATCAGCCAAAAATAGGGGGCTAAATCGCCAGGCTATTTGTCTCTTTTCTGACGAATTAAGGTGCCCGAAATTTTCGCTAATTTCGGGCAAGTCGGAAAAGCGAAATTTAGGGACTTAATCGATTTAATGTGGGCGGCACTGCCTGTGGTGCCTTCCCATCACACCAGAGACTTTTCGTACATTTCCAAATAATAGAAAGCGACGATCACAAGCGCATGTGAAATTTCACCACTAGCAATTAGAGACGGAATTTTTTTGTAAGGCACAATTTCAAGATCTATATCTTCGGTGGTATCGAATTGCGGTTCTTGTATTTTCCGGACGTTCTTGGCGAGAAAACTATCGCAGTAGTTGCCCTGGATTGCAGGGTTGGGATGATTGCGTCCCAGAAAAATAGTCTTTTCAGCAACATAGCCTGTTTCTTCTAGTAATTCGCGATCGGCAGCGAGGATAGATTCTGTTTCGTGACTGTCCACCATTCCGCCAGGCACTTCTAATGTAACGGCATGAAGCCCGTGACGATATTGGCGAATCAAAATGACATCCCCGTCTTCCGTAATCGGAATAACATTTACCCAGTTATAGGGACGCAAGGTGTAGAAGTCATGATCTTCCGCTTTGCCGGGTGGCGTTGCAAAATGCCTATGAACAGAAAAGATTCTGCAATCCGCAATCTGTTCTGTACGATTTACTTTCCATAAAAGATTCCGTTTATCCATTGAGAGATGCCTCTAATACCTATAATCGTTTTATTGCGCTACAACCCTATGTTTAGGGTACATCAAATAGGCAAGCCCACCCCGCATGTATAAAGCACAAACACGAATGCAAACTTCGAAACTATTGGCTGTCCATCTGGCTCTATTCCTCACCCTCAGCGCGTTTACGCAAGCGAGAGCAGCGGGCTCAGTAGATGCAGTTCGTCTTTACAACGAAGGGGTCGAAGCCTTTAATAAGAACGACTTGGCAACTGCAGCAGCAAAATTTAAAGCGGCAACTGAAAGCGATCCGAATATGGCCGAAGCTCATTGCAACTATGGCAATGCGCTTGCTATGTCCGGCAATTACAAAGATGCCCTTTCAGAATTGAACAAGGCAAAGACCATCAATCCAAAATTACCACTCGTCTATTCCGGCTTGGGTTCCACGTACCAGGCGCTCGGTAAAATGCCCGAAGCAGTTTCCAATTACAAAAAATTCTTGGAACTAGATCCATCAAGCGAACAGGCTCCGAAAGTAAAAAGCATAATCGGTATGCTGCAGGGCGAAATTGCGCGCACTTCAAAAAATCACTCACCAAATGGGGCAGACGATTATCTTGGTGATGCTACTCAAAACGGCATGACACGCTGGCCCGCTTCACGAATGCCGATAAAAATATTCATTGCATCAGGAACCAGCGTGCCTGGTTATCGACCTTCCTTTGAAGGAATAGTGAAACAATCTTTCCAAGATTGGGTCGATGCAGCGCAAGGAAAAATCAAAACTGAATATGTCGGATCTGCCGATGCCGCACAAATTGTTTGCTCCTGGACCAATAATCCAAAAGAAATGATCTCGAGTGCTGAAGGTGGACACGCGATGGTGGTGCCCGATCAAGATGGTATCTCGAAAACGCATATTTACTTGCTCACCATTCGTCAGGACGACAATGGACCGGTAGGTGATAACTATGCTCGCCGAGTTGACTTGCACGAGATCGGCCATGCTTTGGGTTTACTTGGACATAGCCCAAATCCGGGCGACATAATGTTCGGTACCATCCCACCAGCCGATCTTGCCTGCGCCCTTTCTGAAAAAGACAAAAATACAATTCTTGCTCTCTACTCAGCAGATGCAGCCACCATGGCTCAGCATCCTTTAAACACAGGCGACATGATTGCCGGTGATCCTTCCAGTGCAGTAGTGCGCAGCGCCAAGTTGAACCACGAAGCCGTTGAAGCAATGAAAAACAAAAACTTCATTGTCGCCGTTCAAAAACTGGAAGAAGCGCATAAGGTAGATCCAAACAACGAAGTTTTCTCGAGCAATCTAGGGCTTGCCTACGGAAACTGCGCCAGTATGTGCATGCTGCTCAGGCAGCCGCAAATGGCAGATCAATATTTCAATAAGTCTCTGCCGCTTGCCGCAAAGACTCCTAATAAAGCAAATTACATCTCCATACTTCGAAATTACTGGGCTTTCCTCAAGGACAGTAAGCGTGATGCCGAGGCGAGCAAGATAGAAGCAAAACTGAAGGATCTCGGGGTTCAAGTTCAATGATGGTTGGCAAAAGATTCTGTTCTATCGCACTCACTTTGTCTATAGCACTCCTAGGTTGTAACCTTCAGGCGATTGACGCTCAAGGCACAACACCAGCAGCGCCGGTAGCGCCAGCGACCAATCAAGCATCCTCGCAAGCAGCTGAAGAAGCGGCAAAGCTTGTCGAACAAAAAGAATTCGGCGCGGCGGCAGACAAATACAAAACCGCTGTGGAACTGGATCCTCAGAACGTACCGTTGCGAAGCAGTTATGCAACAGTATTGATATCTGTCGGTGATAACGAAAGCGCTGTTTCACAATTGAACAGAGCAATTGAAATGAACCCACGCAACGCCAACAATTGGGCTGCGCTAGGAACTACTTACCAGCTCTTAGGCAAATTGAACGAAGCTACTGCTTGCATGCGGAAAGCGATCGAGCTAGATCCGTATGTTCCAGGAGCCGCCACCATGAAGAAAATGCTTCCGATCATGGCTGATGAAGCCAAATCTCCAGGCTTTGGTGCATCGCCCTGTACGGAAGGTCCTTCTGATTACTTAGCTCTTACAACCAGATTGCACATTGCCAGATGGGATATAAGTGAACCGGTGAAGGTTTACTTCAAACCGGAATTAGTGCCAACACCCAGCGATATCGATTTTCTGAAACAAGCATTTTCGGATTGGAGCAAGGCAGCAGGCAATGGATTGACATTCACATTTGTCGATAATCCGGATGATGCGCAAATCATTTGTTTATGGACAAAAGATGTTATGCGCGTTATTCAACCGGCCGAAGGTGGCCATACCCTCATTTCAGCAAACAACGGAACTCTCAGTCACGTAGAAATTCAATTTGCCACTTCGATCCAGGGCGAATCCGCACCGATTCCTGAACCGTTACGCAAAAGATATTATCTTCACCTGGTTGGACATGCCCTTGGTTTGATTGGACATAGTGACAAAGAACAAGACATTATGTCTGTCTGGAACGAGCATGAACCAATCGTGGTTTTAAGCGCTCGTGATGCTGCAACAGCCGGTGCGTTGTATAAACTGGATCAAACATTCGTTGATAATTATCCACTTGACTCCAATATCCCTATGATTTCGGCAGACCCACCTGGTGAAATTGTGCGCAGTGAAATTCTCAACAATATTGGAATCGAACAAGTAAAAAACAAAAATTATGCCGCAGCCATTGTCCTTCTAGAAAAAGCGCGGCAACTTATGGCTCACGATGCTACTGTTAATAACAATCTGGTGACATCTTATTGTGCTCTTGCCAAACAGTGCGCTGATTCAGGCAAAGATAGCGAATCCGAAAATTACTTCAAGCTGGCAATGAATTGTGGCGACGATTGTGCGGACAGAGCAGCAATGCGAACCTTATTGCAGAGCTATCTTGAATTTTTAGACCATCACAACAGAAAATCGGAAGCAAAAGCGGTATCGGCTCGTCTTAGAACTCTACAAGAAAATTAAATCAAA
>CAJCIF010000375.1 GCA_903970355.1 Actinomycetota bacterium | reverse complement strand
CGCTACAAAATTGACATTACATATGTAGATGCTGCCGACGAAAAAGCGGTAGCCGCTGCTATTCGCCCAAACACCAAAATACTTTGGATTGAAAGTCCAACCAACCCGACGCTCAAATTGGCAGACATAGAAGCACTTGCTGCCCTTGCCAAACAACACGACATCATTACGGTAGTTGATAACACTTTTGCTACGCCGCTTTTCCAGAAGCCTTTGGAATTGGGTGCGGACATCGTCGTGCACAGTACAACTAAATACTTGAACGGTCATAGCGATGTCATCGGTGGCGCGCTCGTAACTTCAAGAGACGATCTCTATGAAACCCTGCAGTTTCATCAAAATGCAGTTGGAGCAGTACCGGGACCATTCGATTGCTTCCTCGTCTTGCGCGGCATTAAAACGCTTGCCCTGCGTGTCAGAGAGCATGAAAGAAATGCCACAGCGATTGCGCAATTCCTCTCTTCGCATCCGGCCATAGAAAGAGTTTTCTATCCAGGTTTGCCGACTCACCCGCAATTTGACCTTGCCAAAAAGCAACTTTCCGGATTTGGCGGTATTGTCGCCTGCGAAGTCAAAGGTGGACTGGAAGGTGCAAAAGCACTTTTGAAAAACACACAGCTTTTTGCTCTGGCCGAAAGTCTTGGTGGACCTAAATCTCTTATCTGCCATCCTTCCACGATGACCCATGCACCCATTCCAAAAGATGTGCAAAGAGAACGTGGTATTACCGAAGGGCTCGTACGCATCTCCGTTGGTTTGGAGAATGCCCAAGATCTGATCGAAGACCTCGGCCAAGCCCTCGATCAAATTGCCGGTATCAAATCAACGGCAACCAAAACAGGTAACCAACGAGAACTGACCGCCGCGGTCTAACCGTAAACCGCAAAATGCAATTCGGGCAGGGATGGTAATGTGCTATCCCTGCCACCATTTTGATCGACACCAGCAAATTGTCAGTGCGATCGATATGTTACGTTTCGGTATCTTATGATTGACGCCGCAACCCTGGGGGGCTTATAACAGCATTTATGACCAACGCAGCTCGACTACTTAACTCCGCTCTCCAAAATCTTCTTTTGGTTAGCTTGCTCCTTCTTGGCGCAAATAAGTAGACAGAGCCGGATTTAAGTTCAAATCTATCGGTAGTGGCTCTGTCTAAAGGACAGGGCTTTTTTGTTTCGGAGGAGAGAAATGTCGGACGAAGGACACGTAAAGATATTCGATACCACGCTGCGTGATGGACAACAATGTCCAGGCGCCGGTATGAGCTTTGACCGCAATCTTGAATATGCTCGGCTGGCTGCGCAGCTTAAGATCGATGTGCTGGAAGCGGGTTTTCCGTCTGCAAGCGGTCTCGATTATGCAATCGTAAATACGATTGCCACCGAATTTGCCGGACGCAAAGAATCGCCGATCGTCGCTGGTTTGTGCCAGTTGAGAGAAGAGCAGGTCGTCAAAACAATTGAGGCACTGATGCCGGTCGTTGCCTGCAAACGAGCCAGATTGCATACATACGTGCCGGTAGATCCGGAATTGATGCCAGTTTCGCTGGGCGAACGTGCTTCAGACCATCAAGGCATAATCGACGATTTATACCGCCTTGTCAAAATGGCGTTTGACGCCGGCCTGGAAGTAGAGTTTAGCCCCGAAGGTTATTCACGGGTGGGCAAAAACTTCGATTTTGTAACCGAGTTGATTCGCGCTGCAATTGAAGCCGGTGCAACCGTTATCAATTGTCCCGACACAATAGGTGGTGCATCCACTCTTGAAGGTCCAGGTTATTTCGTTGAAAACATGAAGCGTCATGCTGCCATCATGAAGGCGGAGTTTCCAACCAAAAACATTACCTGGTCCGTTCATTGCCACAACGACTTCGGCTTGGCCGTGCAAAATTCGATCAATGGCGTCTTTCACGGCCCAGCCAGACAAATTGAAGGGTGCATAAACGGCATTGGTGAACGAGCCGGTAATGCTGCTCTTGAGCAATGCATTATGGTAATCGAGCAATTCGGAAGAAACTCATCAAATGGCAATGGCGCAAAAAATCAGTTCTACACTCAAATTGATACCAGTCATTTGCAGAAGATTTCCGATTTCGTCGGCGCTTATATGTTGCCTCGCCAACCGCACTCGCCTGTTTGCGGTGAAAATGCCGCCAAGCATTCTTCCGGTGGACACACAAATGCTGTTCTCAAAAATCCGCTTGCCTACCAGCCCTTTGATCCACGTCAAATTGGCAAAGAGATAAGCTTCCTGTTTGGTCCTTTAAGTGGTGGCAATCATGCCAAGTCGATTATTGAATCGTTTGGTTATCGTTGTGACGATTCGGAAAAAGCAAAAATCGCACAGTATATAAAGGATAGTTATTCCGATCGCAGAAAAGGAATTACAGACAAGGAACTGCTCGAAGTTTATTTCAAATACCGCAGCCCGATTGTTGCCGAGCACGTCGACTACTCAAAGAGCGCCGGCAAATCGCAAGTGCGCATGACGGGCAAGTTTTTCGATCAAGAAGGTGAAATTGAGGAATCACGCGAAGGCAAAGACTCTGCCCTTGCTGCTCTCAAAACCGCGATCGAAAAGCGATTTGGGACCTTTGAAATCCTCAGTCACCGCAGCCAATCGGATTCCACCGGTTTCAATGCCAATAGTGTCTCAGAGATACTAATAGTCGCTGACGGCGGGCGCCACTATGAAGGCATCGGGACAGACCAGGACATTGAGATTTCAGCCATGCGCGCTTTAATCGACGCTGTCAATAAGGCTTTCGTCGATATCAATTACCGCAAGGAAGAAAGCTCTAACCAATATGTAACAGCTCGTGAACGCGACGGGGCTAAGGTTTCCGTCTAATTTATGGAAAAGTGTGCTGGCGCATTAAATTCGATATTGACTGTGCCTACTGATAAGGTATGCTAGTTCGAAGCGCTACTTATAGGTACGTCGCGGGTCCAAAAACCCTCAGGAAAATCAATTTCGTGACCAATCTCGTACAAGTACTCCTTATTAGCCTTTTGGTGCTTATTTTGCCCCAAAGGTGCGGGATGCTTGCTTGATACGGCGATAACAGCGTAAAAGTCTAAGTCAGAGCCCCCGCACCTCCAAAGGAGCGGGGGCTTTGTTGTCGGCACCCAAACAACACAGGAAACCACCGGTCAAATCAATATGAATAGTGATGCCATAAAGAAAGGCATGTCTCGCGCCCCGGCAAGGGCGATGTTTAAGGCTACCGGTCTGAGTAATGCAGACCTCGATAAGCCTCTGGTGGCAATTGCCAATACCTGGACCGAAGCAGGTCCCTGCAACTATCACTTGCGAACGATCGCAGAAAAAGTAAAAGAAGGTGTGCGCGAAAATGGTGGCACGCCCATGGAATTCAATACCATCGTTGTGTCTGATGGCATATCGATGGGAACGGAAGGCATGAAAGCCTCCTTGATTTCTCGCGAAGTGATTGCCGATTCAATTGAAGTGGCAGTGCGCGGTCACATGTTTGATGCCGTAGTTGCCATAACCGGTTGTGACAAAACAAACCCCGGCGCTCTAATGGCGTTGGCAAGACTCAATGTGCCATCACTAATGATCTACGGCGGATCGATCATGCCTGGCCATTTCGATGGTCACGATGTCACCATCCAGGATGTGTTCGAAGGTGTCGGCGCCTGTGCAGCAGGCCGTATGAGTGAGGCTGATCTGGATCAGCTGGAATCAAGCGCTTGTCCTGGTGCTGGTTCCTGCGGAGGCCAGTTCACTGCTAATACTATGTCCATTGCGGCGACATTCCTTGGGATGTCGCCGTTTGGTGTTAATGACATTCCAGCGCTCGATGAGCGTAAGTTAGGCGTTGCAAAAGATTGCGGTCGAATCATCATGGAATTGTTCCGTGCTAACGTCAAACCTGATCAAATCATCACCAAGAAGTCTCTCGAAAATGCAGTTGCTGCTGTTGTTGGAACCGGTGGTTCGACAAATGCAGTTTTGCACCTGTTGGCAATTGCCCGTGAAGCAGGTGTTGAA
>CAJCIF010000374.1 GCA_903970355.1 Actinomycetota bacterium | reverse complement strand
TTCTTTGCGCAATCAAGGCAAGTCTTAAGATGATCCAGCACCAGAGCCATGTCTTTTGCATCTAGATATCCATCCAGCATCGGATCTAGCAAAGGTCTCGCTTCGTTGCACTTCATGATCCGGCGTCCTCGCGTAAATCTGATTTGTCTTTGTTTTTAGTATGCATCTTGTTTTCAGTTGTTCCTTCCAATCTTGCGCGTACAAGCTGTCGGGCTCGATAGAGACGAGACATCACTGTACCGATTGGCACACTGATTAGTGTTGATATTTCTTGATAGCTCAATTCTTCAATCTCTCTTAGTAGCAGAGGGAAGAGCAGTGTGGAAGGGAGAGAACGCAGGGCAGCCAATAAAGCCGGATCGATTTCATTTTGCTGTGCAATCAACTCAGGGTTTTGCAACGATGCAGAAGCGCTCTGCTGCATTTGTATTTCTTCAAGCCCCTCATCCAGCGATATGGTATCAAGTTGTCTGGTTTTTTTGCTGAATAAGTCATTACTGGCATTCAGTAATATCTTGGTGAGCCAAGCCTTGGCATTGGTACCGGTTTCAAAAGTACCAAAGGACCGATAGGCTTTCAATAATGTATCTTGCACGGCATCTTCAGCGTCTTGAGTGTTGCCCATTCTAA
Source organism: Actinomycetota bacterium (assembly GCA_903970355.1). GTDB lineage: Bacteria > Cyanobacteriota > Vampirovibrionia > Obscuribacterales > Obscuribacteraceae > CAJCIF01. Next base: position 8,051 of record CAJCIF010000374.1, on the reverse strand, counting down.
AATAGGCCAGTTTGAAGAGTGGACCGACAAACGGGCTAACCAGCTTCTCGAATCTTTTTTGCCTTGATGTCAGTGGATAAATCATTTTGGCGGGACCAGCGCGTTCTAGAAAGATAAACCATAAGAGCCACGGATTTATTCCATTTAGAAAAACCCATTTGATAAATAGGTAACGTGAATAAATTTCGAAGCCCCCTGGTTATCACTCTCGGTAGTTCAATGAGAGTAAAAATATGGACGATCAGATTGATAGAAGAGAATTTCTGAAGTTAGCATCTATAGGTGGAGTCGTTTTCGTCTCGACCCTTTCCAATCAACATTCCGCCCAGGCCTTCTCGCCGAAAAAGGATTTTTTCTTTGTTCAGCTTTCAGATACGCACTGGGGTTTTGATGGTAAAAAGGTGAATCCTGATGCAAAGGGAACCTTGCCTAAAGCAATCAAAGAATTGCAAGGGCTAGAACAAAAGCCGGAATTCATTGTTTTCACAGGCGATCTAACTCAAATTTCTGATGATGCTTCGGTTAGAAAGCAGCGTATGAAGGAATTCAAAGATATAGTCAGTGAGCTGAGTTCGTTTAAAGTGTTGTTTATGCCGGGTGAGCACGATGCCTCACTCGACAATGGCGAAATGTACAAAGAGTTCTTCGGCGCAACTCACTATACTTGGGACCACAAGGGGGTCCATTTCATAGTGATCGACAACGTTTCGGACCCGGGGGGAATTATTGGTAAGACACAGTTGCAATGGCTGGAAGACGATCTGAAACTACAAAAACCAGATGCTAATATTGTTGTGTTTACACATCGGCCGCTTTTCGATCTTTATCCACAGTGGGATTGGACAACGAAAGATGGCGATGCTGCAATCAAATTATTGATGCCCTTCAAAAACGTAACCGTCTTTTACGGGCATATTCACCAGGAACATCATCACTTCACAGGACATATTGCCCACCATTCCGCTAAATCGCTGATGTTGCCTATGCCACCTGCCGGATCAGTGCCCAAACGTGAACCGATTCTCTGGGTGGCAAATGAACCATATAAAGGGCTTGGTTTTCGTGAGGTGAAGTCGTTGACCAAAAATCGCACTTTCACCATTGAGGAATTTGGTATCAACGCGGGGACAACATGATGAAAATTCACAAGTGGATATTAGCTCTGGCGCTTTCAATAAACGCGATTGCTGTAAAAGCGGATAACGTTATTTCTGTTACGGCAAAAAAATATGAATTTATTCCAGCAGAAATTACTGTGAAAGCTGGGGTGCCTGTAGTTTTGCAGTTTCAAACTGCAGACCGAAAACATGGAGTAAGCATCCCTGGTTTGCATTTAAGAACAGATATCAATCCGGGGCAGCCCGCTGAAATTCGCTTTACGCCCGATCAACCAGGGACCTACGACTTCATTTGCGATGTGTTTTGCGGGAGCGGGCACGAAGGGATGACCGGAAAATTGATTGTCACTAAATGATTGCTAAATAGCGATCAATGTCGTGCATGTTCAGAACTTGTCGGCTTTTCGTTTAAACGCAGCACTTCTGGTTTGTCAACGCCTTTGAATTGGGCTGGCACTTGCTCTGGAGTGGCAGGGACTTTTCTTGCTCCCCAGTAAAGGAAACCGATAATTGACAGGTAAATCAACAAAACAGAACCAACCACGACAACCAAGCCGACTATTTCGACTTTCTGCCCCATTGTGTACTTTGCTTGTTGCTGATTTTCTTGCATGGTTTTCGCTAGTGGTGCACGGTCAGGACGATATTGTCGCCGGCAAAACCAATGGGTTGCCCAGTGCGATCTGTGGCACGTAATCGAACATGGTATATGCCATCCTGGGGAAAGTCTTCTAATCGTAACGTAATCTTAGCGTCTGAACTGCCTGTGCGCGTTTGTCCAACGTCTTCTGAACGTTCGGGGTCATTATGAACTTGGAAGAATCGGTTGGGTTTGCTTATTTCTAAATCGACGGATTTCGCATGTTCCATTTGACTGATATCAGAAAAGATTTCGACGCGATTGAACTTCGGGTTGAGCTCTAGATAGCCGTTTACATTTTGATTGGAGGCAGGATGAATGTGGGCGATCGGCATTAATTCAGATGGATTGCGGATCGCTATTTTTTTAATGGTTGCTTCTGCATCCTTAGGAAGTTTCAGCCTGAAGTGCGTTTGCCCATCACCCAGAGCCCAATCTGTTTCCCCACGTAAGCAAAATGACACTGTCGTTCCGCTTTCGTTTGCCTGGATAAATGGTGGCAGTCTGTGGCGTGGTTCGAAAACTTCGATGAGCGAATTTGCGTAATAAAGAGTGATTTTGTTTGGATCCAATTCATTTAACGGGGACAGCGTGAATGAAATCAACTCGCTTTGCCAGCAGGGAATTTGCAGTTTGAAAACCCAATTGTAGACTGGAAATTTATCGAGAAGCGGATTTTCGATAATCGATTGTAACTGGCTTCCACTCCATGTCTCTTGAAAGTAACGATCGCCTTTCAATGATATCGGCACCAATTTCTTTTCGTTAAATTGCCAGCGCAATATTCTTGAGTGCGGGTCAGATTGGATGGTGTCTTTGGCAAATCCAAAAGGAAAAACTGGATCGAAATTGTCGAGCCGAAAGCAATGCGGCATGTCCCGGTAGATTTGAGGAAATTGCGTCATTCCTTCAATAGCATTGCGGCACATGTAGGCTCCATGATAGTTGTCCGGCATGCCGGCTATGTATGTGGGCGCATCGACATTCTCTTGCCGCGATAATGCATCGAACGATTTCAACATGGCACTGGTTTGTTCACCTGAGACCTGCCAGCTGCGATTGTTTCCGATCAGCAAACAGCCGGCAAATAAAAGCGTCACTGCTGCAAACAGATAACGAATGCGGTCGATTTTTTTCTGCCAGCGCTGAGATATTCCCAGGAAAAGAAGAGCGCAATAGGGTGCTGAAGCGAGGTAAGCAAGACGACTGGTTTCTAAATCTGAGGCGATGTTGAAGAGCTTGTACACCGGTGCAAGCGCAAGAAAAAACCAGCCCAGCAAAAAGAAAGCGGCCAAACGCACATGCTGATTGGAGATGCTGCGCAGAGTGCTTAAGAACAAAAATACGGTAAGCAGAGACCAGAATAGAGCTACAACACGACCTTGAACGAATAGATCTTTGTTAATCGGCACAATTAGCTCGCCCATTGAGCGAATAAAGGGCAAGACGAATGAAAAAGGATTACCTTCTGCTAAGAGCGAGTTGTCGTATCCACCAATGAAAGTGCCAAGCGCGAATTTTCTAAGAATGAAGTAGGCAACAAGTACCAGCCAGAATGTTGCTGAAGCAAAAGAGCGTTTTTTAAAAAGCAAGTCTATGAAAAGAACCAGAACGGGAATGGTGACTGCCATTTCCTTTGAAGCTAATCCACAAGAGAAAGTAAGCAGCGAGAAAATGAGATATAAGATACTGTTTGTATCGCGCCACCGCAAGTAACACCACGTGCTGGCAAGACAGAATGCTGTTACGACGGAATCTACTCGACCTGTTATCCATGAAACTGCCTCCGGATGCAGAGGGAAAAGCGCAAATAGCACTGCTGCTCCTAAGGCCCAGACCTTACTATCAAAAGTTGCGTCGTTCTTTAAAGAAGCCAGGCTTGCAATTTCAATTAACGTCAAGCAGAGAAACAAACTGCTCAGAAAATGGAAAGCGAGGTTGGTTAAGTGAAAACCGAGACCGTTTGTTTTCCAAAGCGCGTAATCAGTGAACATGAAAACGGAAATGAGCGGACGGTAGAACTTCGTAGTGGGAACTTCAAGCCAATTACTATGGAAGTTTTGCCAGAGAAGATCGGGCTGTGATTGAGCTCTATGCAGCCAAGATAGGTGAACGAAATCGTCACCACAAAAGAAATTGAAAAGAACATTGTGGTAACCAACAAGCGAAACCAAAAGCAGTACGGTTGCGCTTAGAAAGAAGAATCGCCAATTGAATGCAGCAGACATCCCAACTCAGGGCTTCACTGGATGCGTTACAGTTGTTTTTGTCGGTGTAGTGTCGAGCGCCCCACCGATCATGTCATCGGTAGATTCATCCATGATGAGCTGCATTTCATCCTTCACCTTCGTGTAGCCCTTTCTGGGCTCGAAGATGGCGGGTTGAAACGCTGTTTTTTTCACTTCGAGAGTCTCGAGATCTGGCACCATCCGGCCATAGTTGTCGTGTGAGGCTTTTAGTACCACGCCTTTCTGCAGTGGAAATCGCAAAAAACCGCTGAAAACTTCCTCAATTTGCTTTGGTGCGCCTATTTCCGGGCTGATCCAGACATCCATCTTCAGTTCTTCTTTTCCGCCAGGAGTGACCGGTTTTCTGTAGACTTTCCACTCGTTTGCCTTCAGTCCTAAAATGGTTGTAGTTTTTCCCGTTTTTCTAGCAACCAGCAATAGCTCACCCTTTGGTCCTTTCAAACTGCCTGTTCGACCTAAGGTGAAACGCTTCGTCCATTGCTCCATCGTCATCTCGCAGTATTTATGGCTCTGGTCGTTGTAAACATAGCCAATCCAGGCAGGCGCTTTAGAAACGAGCGTAATACCGAGTTTGTCAAACTTCATCCGGAACGAGTCAGACGTCATATCACAGGCTATAAAGCCGATGAAATTGCTTGACTGCGTGATAGTCCAGCCAGCTAGCGAAGAAGGAGGCGGCGCTGCCTTGGCTGCACTGACACGGGCAAATCCCAAAAAAATAAGTAAGACGGCACATAAAGCTGCCAAAAACCGGACCAGGTGACTTTTAAAACTGCTTCCAAGAAGGTATATCAATTGAGACCACACATTTGGGGTTATTTCGGGGCCACTTCATTTTACATGCCACTGCGAGACAGCCGCTGGAAGATACTAGTTTGAACAGCAGCGAAGGCGATGAGCGTAATTCAGGTTCAGATTTGGGTCCGGCTGTGTCATCTCAGTCGGGCGAATCGAAATCATCAGAACCTGTGGACAAAACACTCGTATCTGTCGGCGCTACTTCACAGTTTTCGACACAAGCGCCCATATCCAAAAGTGAAGCAATTCCTGGAATTGAGTCTGATAATCCCGAAGAAGCTGTTGGTTCAGTTTTAGGTAGTAAGTATGAAATAGGCGCTTTCCTGGGAGCCGGTGGCATGAGCACCGTCTATAAGGCGAAGCATCTGCTTACGGGCAAGATTGTTGCCATCAAACTCATGCACGGCAAGCTTTTAAACGATGCCACCAGCTTGCGCCGCTTTCAACAAGAAGCCAAAGCGGCAAGCCGTCTTGATCACCCCAATGCAATTACCATTTACGATATGGGGGTTGCCGGTGAACAACCATACCTGGTTATGGATTACCTGGACGGTGAACCACTTTCGGCTCTCATCAAGGAAGTAGGAAAACTCGAACCTAAGAGAGCCTTACACATATATATTCAAGCCTGTGATGCCCTGGCTACCGCTCACAAGCTAGGAATTATTCACAGAGACTTGAAGCCAAGCAATATCATGCTTGTTGTTCATGATGGTGCGCCGGACTTCGTTAAATTGGTTGATTTCGGCATTGCGAAAATTACCGCACAAGAGGGTGATGCGCAAAAACTTACCACCACCGGTGAAGTTTTCGGCAGCCCGCTCTACATGAGCCCCGAGCAGGCTAGCGGCAAAAACTTAGATGTGCGATCGGACATTTATTCAATGGGCTGCCTTATGTACGAAGGGCTCATGGGCCATGCGCCTTTGCAAGGCGATAACGTCATTATGACCTTATTCAAGCAAGTTTCTGAGATGCCGCCGCCTTTGCGCGGATTGGATGCCGACATTAGGCTCACTAACTGGTTGAATCAAATATTGATGAAGTGTCTTGAGAAAGACCCCGCCAAGCGCTACCAAACTGTAGACGAGCTGCGCAAAGACCTGCATCTTGTCGAAACGCGCCAGATACGCGGTCTTAAGCTCACCGCAAGAATGAAATTAGGCTTCTCCTCGCTTGCCAGTGCATATCTAACGCTCTATCGAAAATCGAAAGTGGCAGCAGTTTCGGTGGCACTATTCGTGGTGCTTGCTCTGGCATTTGTGGCCACAATATTTTCCCCAACTTATGGTATTTCTGCAGATCCAAGCCCCAGTCGCCGCCAAATTGCCCTTATAGCACCGGACTTTTTGCCGGACTCTCTCAAAACATCAGAATCAGCCCTCAATGAGGGACGGCGAATGGATGGGGCCAATATCATGGCAAATTATGCGCGATTTGGCACACATCTTGAAAATAAATACAATTCCTACAAGATTGCCAAGGAAGCAGGAGATTTTCAAAAGTGGTATCGAAACGATTATGTTAAGGCGGCTGAGTTCTACCACCATGCTTACGATCGTCTGGACGAATTGCATTTGGCTAATTCAAACGATGCTATCTCCATCTGGGCTAATTTGCTTGAATGTGCGCTTTTTAGAGGCAGTTACGAAGAGGCAGTCGGTGCCGCTAACAGTGGGCTTACAGCTATTATGAATCAGAGTGGAAAGGACGATTTCAGTGAACTTATGCCAGCCGGTTCAAAGAGCGTATATGACTTCGATCCACGCATTGTGCGCTTATGTGCTATGCGTGGCACGGCTGAATTGGCAGTTGATAATTTAAAGGACGCAGAAAGCGATTTCTTAAACGTTTCCGTAGCCTTCAAAGCGAAGCAGGAGACCGTTATGCAACATGATCTACCTGAATCAGTTGCTTATAGTTTGGCTTCGACAGGGTTGTTTTATTCTCGTCATACGAATGATCGGCAGACAGCACGAATGCTTTTAGAAGCTAGTGAACATGCCTTTTCGTTGCTCCGAGAAGTAAAACGTTACCAATTTATGGCCTCCTACAATATGGGTGTCGTTAAAAATGCGCTTGCCAGAATGGACTACGCCGAAAAGAATTACGACAAGGCAACTCAAGAATTTAAAGATGCCGATGATCTTTTTGCTGTGACAAGTGAACTCAATCCATCTAACCAGGCCAAAGTTCTCTTCAACCTTGCCGATCTTTATTGGAAGCGCGGAGAGTATTGGAATGCTCTTCAAACCAGAGCAACTGCAAAAAATATCTGGCGAACTACTCAAACGAAAGACAATAATTAGCAAGAATGCGCGTCTAGCAAGGCCCGCTTCCCAATAGCAGTTCCTATAAAGGTTATAAGGGTTGGATTCTCCAGCCTTGCTACAATTGCCAAGCTCTTGTAGACCTTTTGGGTGGGCAATAATGCTCTTTAACAGCTTTCAATATCTGCTGTTTCTACCGCTGGTAGTCGCTTTGTACTGGGCTTGCGGCGTTCGTTATCGCCCGCTCATTTTGCTTATCGCAAGCTACTACTTCTACATGAGTTGGTTTGCTGCCTATGGTTTATTGATAGGCGGGTTGACTGTAGTTAATTACCTGATTGGTCTGGGCGTGGCGAAAAGTAATGCGCCACCTGGTTATAGAAGGGCCCTCTTTATTGCTGGTATTTTGCTAAATCTTGGTAGTTTGGCATTTTTCAAATATGCAAACTTTCTAAGTGAGTCCTTCGCTAGCCTTTTGCATGGAATATCGATTGCGCATTGGAATATCGTCTTGCCATTGGGCATTTCCTTTTTCGTTTTTGAATTCATTCACTACTTGAGCGATGTTTATAGTGGCAATCAACCGATTAAAAATCCGGTGCGATTCGCGCTCTTTGCTGCATTTTTCCCATCACAAATTGCCGGACCAATTAAGCGATACGAAGACTTCGATGCACAGATTCTGCGCCAGAAGCGATTCTCATCAGTATCATTCAACAGAGGTATTGCCCTTATTCTGGAAGGAATGTTCAAAAAGGTTGTATTGGGTGATAGTTTGGCAGTCCTTGTGCAAAGAGGTTTTGTTTCAACCCAATATTTGGCACCAGTCGATGCATGGTTTGCTGTTCTGGCGTTTGCGTTGCAAATCTATTACGATTTTTCCGGATATACGGACATTGGGCGGGGCAGCGCCATGTTGTTGAATATCGAACTGCCTGAAAATTTCAACATGCCGTATCTTTCTGCTTCACTGATT
>CAJCIF010000373.1 GCA_903970355.1 Actinomycetota bacterium | reverse complement strand
GTAATCGTGTTGATCTCATCAGGAATGCAACTGTCACTGCTCAAACACTCGACCCGCTTTACGACATCCCGCTTGTTAATATTGGTGGAAAAGACACCGTACAGCTTGATGTAAACGGCACAAAAGTGCCGGCATTTTTGGACACGGGTGCAACATTTTCAATGCTTGATCCAAAAGTTGCGCCAAACCTCGGCGTAGAATATACGGGTGCGGTGGAACGACTTGGCGGTGTAGGTGGTGGCTTTCAAGTATCACTCGGCACTGCGAATGTTCGGCTCGGTCCTATGTACAAGCAGAACTTTTTGTTCAGAGTGGGCGGAACCGCAGGAACGTGTCTGGGACAGGATTTCATGCAAAATTGGCGTTGCGAAATCGATCGCGAAAATCACCTTCTTCGTTTCTTTCACTAGTCACTCACGCTTCTACCTTCTTGATTCGATAATCTTGTAGTTACACGGCGACCGAACATTAGCAGTTTAATGATAGACCTGTTATAAATGACAAGGTTGCCAGGAACCCCAGATCCAATTTGCCATACAGGACCTAGTACTGACAGCGATCAGGCGATACCGTAGTCCAGGCAATTCGAAATTGAAAAGAAACGACTCTTCTCCCAAGATACTGGCCGAAACTGCTTCGGCAGATTTGGCACGACGACACGACAACTTTCTTAAAAAGACAAAAAAGTATGTCGAGAAGTTTTCTAGTGACGACAACTTTCTCGAAAGGCAAGTTGCGCTTCTAACCACAGTTCTCGAAAGTATACCGGACGGCATTCTTGTTACCGACAATGACATGAATCTCTTGCTGTACAATGCCGCAGCCGAAGATCTCGTTGGTATCGAATTGTCATCCATGACGCCACAAAGATGGAGGCGCGAAGTCCGGTTATATGAAGCGGACAAGGTAACTGAAATTCCTACTGATCAGGAACCAGGTTTTCGAGCATCAAAGGGCATTGCAAATGAAAAGACAGTGTTTCATCGTAATCCTAAGGTGTTGGAAGGGCTTCTAATTAGAGTGAATGCCGCGCCGATCAAAGACTGGACTGGCACTACATATGGAACTATCTCAATCTTCCATGATATTAGCGAGAGAATTCGACTGATCCAGCAGCGTGACACCATTGCCGCTATTGTCACGCATGACGTCAAAAATCATCTCATAAGCGAATATCAGTTTCTTGAGCTATTGCTGGCAGGAGAATGCGGGCCAGTTACAGCAGAGCAAGAAGAGCTGCTGCATTTACTCCAGTCTGACAGCTTGCGACACTTACAGATGACCCAGAGCCTTGTTGAAATTTATCGATATGATGTCGGAGCCGAGGTTTTGAAATTTGAGAATGTTCAAATTGAATCTCTCATTAACGATTGCATCGAAGCCGTTAAACCTGCAGTAGTAGCGAAAGGTTTGCACCTGAATACAGAGATGGCGAATTCGATTAGAAAAATCAATGCGGACAAAAGAGCATTGCGTCACGTATTTTTAAACCTTCTCGGAAACGCAATTAAGTACACGCCTCCCGGCGGAAGTATCAAAATTGAAGCTCAGGACGAAAACATAGGCAATGTACTGGTTACAATTTCAGATACCGGAGAAGGCATACCTGAAGCGGACCAGAACCTATTATTCAAGAACGTTTTCGAAAAGCAAGATCTTTTAGACGCTTCCGGCAGTACAGGGCTTGGTTTGTATTTATGCCGCAGAATTCTGCAAGCGCACAATGCCCAAATTAGTTGTTCCAGTGCAACCGGCAGTGGCACGATATTTTCAATTCGATTGCCAGTAGCAAAAAGCTAAGCTACGCCGTCAGTCGCAAGATTTAGCAAACACAAAAGCAATACTTTCGTGCCGAGCAAAATATGCTCCGGTTCTGTCCATTCGGCAGGATTGTGGCTGATACCATTTCGGCTGGGCACAAATATCATTCCGACATCATCAACTTTTCCGCGCATGGTGCAAGCATCATGTCCAGCCCGGCTCGGAAGCTCCAGATACGGTACGGAAAGCGATGTGCAGCTTTGCTTTATGACCGAAACGATAAACGGCGAAAATATAATGGGCGCCTCATCCATAACTACGTTTCGGACGCAATCGAGATTCCAATCTGTCGAAATGATATCGAGTTCTTCATTGAGCGCAGTCTTCACTCTCTCTTTTGATGCTGCGTCTGTTCCACGCGTATCTAAAAACAGTGAGCATTTGCCGGGAACGACCGTACTGGAATTTGGTTCCACATTCAACTTTGTAATTGTGCCAACCGTACCTAAAATCGATTCACTTTTGCAAACGCGATCGACAGCCAGGGCAAACTGTGCTGCTCCAAGAAGCGCATTCTTACGGTTATTCATGGGAGTACTGCCTGAATGAGCTTGTTCACCAATCATTTCCACGAGCCATCGCGTTGGTCCCGCTGCTGCCGTAACCACTCCGATTGGAATTCCCTTTTCTTCTAGTTCTCCAGACTGTTCGACATGGAGTTCGATATAGGCTCTGATTTTGTCTGCCTTGCCG